>CAYTXK010000480.1:0-1502 GCA_964441645.1 uncultured Acidobacteriota bacterium | reverse complement strand
TGGCCATCTCGGCCAGCTTGTGCTGGATGAGGCCGAACTCGGCGATGGATTTCCCGAAGGCTTTGCGCTCCTTGGCGTAGCGGATGGCTTCAGCCAGCCCGTTTTTGCCGCCGCCGATGCAGTAGGCGCCCAGCTTGAAGCGGCCCACGTTCAGGATGTTGAAGGCCACGATGTGCCCGCGGCCTACTTCATGCAGCAGGTTTTCGGCGGGAATCTTGGCGTTGTCGAAAAAGACGGGCGTGGTGGAGGAGCCCTTGATGCCCAGCTTCTTCTCCTCATGGCCGGCGGAAAAGCCCGGGGTACCGCGCTCGACGATGAAACAGGAAAACTTTTCCCCGCCCACTTTGGCGAAAACGATGAAGAGGTCGGCGAAGCCGCCGTTGGTGATCCACATTTTCTGCCCGTTGAGCACGTAGTGCTGGCCGTCCGGGGTGAGGTCGGCGCGGGTTTTGGCGGCCAGCGCGTCGGAGCCGGCTTCCGGCTCGCTCAAACAATAGGCGGCGATCAGCTCGCCCGTGGCCAGCCGGGGAAGATACTTTTTCTTCTGCTCTTCAGTTCCGAAATAGGCGATGGGAAGAGTGCCGATGCCGTGGTGGGCGCCGTGGGAGACGGCGAAGGAAGCGTAGACGGCCATCTTTTCGGCGATCAAGGTGGTGGAGACTTTGTCGAGCCCGGAGCCGCCGTAGGCTTCGGGAACGTCGGCGCCCAGCAGGCCCAGGCCGGCGGCCTTGCGCAGCAGCTCGACCATCAAGCCTTCTTTTTTGTGCTCGAGGTCTTCGATCTGCGGCATCACCTCGCCCGCCATAAACTCTTCCGTCATCTGGCCGATCTGGCGCTGCTCGTCGCTGAAGTCCTCAGGGATGAAAACGTCTTCCGGGGCGCGCTCTTCGATGAGGAAGCTGCCGCCCCGAATCGCCTTCTGCGTCACTGTGGTGGCCATAGTCTTCCTCCCTACGCTGAGGTCACCTTCTTCAATTTCTCGACGTAGTCGGCGGGCAGGCCATGCTCCTCGGCGCCCTCGATGATGCGCTGCAGGTAGGAGCGGTCGGGCTTGAGTCCCTTGCGCAACTTGCGGGCCAAGTAGACCTGCGCGGCGATCTTGTTGCCCTGCTCGTCCACTACATTCATTTCGCTGCGGCGGTAGTGTTCCGGAACGCCTTCAAAGCGGTCGAGCGCTTTGAGCTGCTGCTCGCTCAGCCGATAGAGCACGCCGTACACCACCTGGCCCTCGGCCGCTACGAGGTTGGCCGTGCCGGAGCCGCCGCGAGCCACCTTGTCAAAGTTTAGCTCATAGTTCTCCAGGCGCGCGATTTTTTCTTCCGCGGGCTCACCCGCTCGCTGACGCACCTGGGCGCGGCTCATGTTGGACCCGTAGGCGAAGTACCTCTGTGTGCTTTGATTCATTTCTCTTACCGCTGAGGACGTGAACTCAGGCGATTCGTTCGAAGATGCCGGCGGCGCCCATGCCGCCGCCCACGCACATGGTCACCAGGCCGTAGCGG
>CAYTXK010000479.1:0-1507 GCA_964441645.1 uncultured Acidobacteriota bacterium | reverse complement strand
GCCTTGCAGCGGCTCGGCTACCCCCCCGACCAGGTCAGCGACGTCGTGGACTGCATTGACCGCACCGGCACCATCGAGGGCGCGCCCTACCTGAAGCTCGAGCACCTGGCTGTGTTCGACTGCTCGCTCAAGCCCGCTGCCGGCACCCGCTCCATCCACCACCGCGGCCACCTGAAGATGATGGCGGCCGTGCAGCCCTTCGTCAGCGGCGCCATCTCCAAGACTGTCAACATGCCCGAAGAGACCACCGTCCAGGAGATCATGGACACCTACCTCGAGGGCTGGCGGCTGGGGCTGAAGGCGGCCGCCATTTACCGCGACGGCTCGAAGAAAGTCCAGCCGCTCTCCACCACCGACCGCGCCCCCGAGGCGCAGAAGCCGCCAGCCGCGCCCGGCGGGACGCCCGTCGTCGCCGGCGGCCAGCTCCAGCGCCGCAAGCTCCCCGAAACCCGCAGCGCCCTCACCCATAAGTTCTCCATCGCCGGCCACGAAGGCTACTTGACCGTCGGCCTCTACCCCGAGGGCACCCCCGGGGAAATCTTCATCACCATGGCCAAAGAAGGCTCTACGCTCTCCGGCGTGATGGACAGCTTCGCTCTGGCCATTTCCGTAGCCCTCCAGCATGGCGTGCCGCTCAAGATGTACGTGGACAAATTCTCCCACGTGCGCTTCGAGCCTTCGGGCTGGACCAACAACCCCGAAATCCCCGTGGCCAAGTCCGTCATTGATTACATCTTCCGCTGGCTGGGCGCGCGCTTCATTTCCTCCGAGTACAAGACAGTGGACATCGGCGTCACCAATGGCGAAGGCACCATCGAGGCCCAGCCCTCGCCCGCCGTCGAGGCGGCAGCCAAGATCTCCGGGATCGAGCCGGAGACGATGCGCAGGTCTGGGCCCGCCCCCGTGCAGGTCCCGGCCGACGCCCCCGTCTGCCCCGAGTGCGGCTCGCTCATGACCCGCAACGGTTCTTGCTACAAGTGCCACAACTGCGGCGGCACCAGCGGCTGCAGCTAGATGGGGGCGACGATGGGCTCGATGGTCACCGTGATGCGGTTCCGGATGGAAGCCTGCCAGCGCTGCCGCCGCGAGACCATCCAGGCGGTGCGCGAGGAAAAGCGTATCTGCTCGGCCTGCGAGCCGGCCGCCTTCGAGCGCGCCGCGGTCGAGGCGGGGCGAAGCGAGTTCTTGCGTTAGCGAGGGGGCACGAGGAGGGCTGGAACGCGTCGCAACGGGCGGAGCGATGAGCAAGCCGGACCTGAAGGTATTGCTGGAGCAGCCCTACTGTCCCAGTTGTCGCTTCGACACCCAGCACGCCATCCTCGTCCAATCTCATTTCGGCCGCCGCGGCAGAGTCGAGCGCACCGAAGAGCTCTCCAGCGGCTGCGCCATCTGCAATCCCGACCGTTTCTGGGGTTTGAAACTCACGACCCAGTTCGACCAGGAAAAGTTCCTGGTGGAAAGGTGGTTGCCCAAGAGTTCGTAACGGGCTGAAGGGGAAAGTAGGTAA
>CAYTXK010000478.1:0-1525 GCA_964441645.1 uncultured Acidobacteriota bacterium | reverse complement strand
CGAGGATGCCCTCTTCACCCGGGGCGCAGGGCTCGACCAGAACAGCGCCGGCGCCATCGCCAAAGAGCACGCAGGTGGCGCGGTCCTCGAAATTCAGAATGGAGCTCATGGTGTCGGCGCCGATGGCGAGCGCCTTTTGGTGCGTGCCCGCACCCACGAATTGCGCCGCCACCGTCAGCGCATAGACGAAGCCCGAGCAGGCCGCCGAGACGTCGAAGCCCCAGGCGCGCTTGGCCTGGAGATTGTTCTGCACCAGGCAGGCGGTGGCGGGAAACAGCATATCGGGCGTGACCGTGCCCAGCACGATGAGGTCAATCTCCTCGGGCGAGACTTTCTTTTGCTCCAGGAGCAGCCGCGCCGCCTCGGTGGCCATATGCGAGGTGGCCACGCCCTTCTCGACCACGTGCCGCTCGCGGATGCCGGTGCGCTCGATGATCCACTGGTTCGAGGTCTCGACCAGCTTCTCCAGGTCGGCGTTGGTCACCACCTTGGGCGGCACGTAGCGCGCTACACCGGTAATCTTGGCGGGAATCCGCGGCATTCGCTCTCCTTGCGGGTGGTTTGCGGGCGCTAAAAGCGCCGATTCTACGGGGCCAAGAAGCGAAAAGCAACCGCCTCGGCGTCGGGGCCGAAGGGCCTAGCCTTCTTCAATCGTGTGCGACCAAACAATCTCGGCGGTGTGGGCGAGCGTGGCCGCCACCGAGCAGTACTTGGTGCGGGAAAGCTCAATAGCGTGCTCGACGGCGCGCGGCTCCACGCCCTTGCCCACCACGCGAAAGTGAATTTTGATTTTGGTCCACACCATCGGCGGCTCGGGGGCGCGCTCGCCTTCAAGCTTGATGAAAAGGCCGCTCACGGCCTGGCGCTTTTTCTTGAGGATGCTAACGACGTCAGAGCCGCTGCAACCGCCCAGCGCCACCAGCAGCAGCTCCATGGGGCCGGGACCGGTGTTGCGCTGGCGGTCGGCATCCATCAGTAGCCCGTGGCCGCTGGGCCCCACGGCCAAGAATTGCTCTTCTCCCACCCAGGTGACCGAACCCTGATACATGGCGACCTCCAAGACAACGCCCAAGTTTACTGGTTTGTCGGTTTATCGGTTCATCGGTTAACTGGTTGGCCGGCAGGGAGGCCGGTCAACCATCCCTCAACTGCGGGCGGCGGGCGGCTGCGGCTCTTCGGCCACCACCTCGGCGCCCATGGCGTCGAGAAAGGCCTCGACCAGCCGCGGATCAAATTGCATGGCCGCGCAGCGGCGCAACTCTTCGAAAGCCTCCTGGCGGGTGCGGGAGCGCTTGTAGGTGCGCTCGGTAATCATAGTGTCGTAAGCGTCGGCGATGGCAATCATGCGCGAGGCCAGCGGAATCAGGTCGCCTTTGAGGCTGTCGGGGTAGCCGGAGCCGTCCCAGCGCTCGTGGTGGTGGCGGACGATTTTCTGGATGTTCTGGATGGAGCGTAGGGGCTCGAGAATCTTGGCGCCCAGGACGGCGTGCTGCTTCATCACCTCAAATTCGTCGGCGTCGAGCGG
>CAYTXK010000477.1:0-1537 GCA_964441645.1 uncultured Acidobacteriota bacterium | reverse complement strand
TGCAATAGAACGTCCCCGGGGCCTGCCGGCGAAGCAGCCGCTGGGCGGCATAGCGAGCATTCTCCGAGCGGTCTTCTACGTTGAGCGCAATAACCACCGCCGAGTTGTACGGCGAGGGCCAGGCATTGACGCCCCCCACCAGCCCCTTGCCCGCCCAGTGAACGGCGTTGAGGAGCACGGAATCCAGAATCAGTTTCTCGTTTCCGGCGCCGACGGCCGAATTCTCGTCAAACCCCAGCCAAACCACGCGGCTATTGCCGACCTGGCGCCGAATCGCCGCACCCAGGTAAGTCTCCGGTAGGTCCGGGTCAACGGGCAAGAAGGTGAAATCGCTCCAGTAGGCGTCCACATTGAGTGCGGTCGCCTCGACGCGCTGGGGAGACGTAATTTGCAGGCGCGTCGCCGCCGCCGGTCCGGCCGCCAGGGGCGTGCCGCTGTAGAAACTGACGTACCAGGGCGCCGCGCGCTCTTTAAGTTCGAAGTTGACCGCACCGGTCAACTCGCGCAAAAAGTCCCAGTCTTTCCAAACTCCGTGCTCATCGCGGATGCCGGTGGCCCAGGTAGCGACAACGCCGTTTCCGGCACGGAGAAAGCCGCGCAGGTTGGCCTTCTGCCGCGCACTCAGGCAGATGGCCGAGGGCAAGATGACAACCTGGTAGGCGCTCAGGTCGCCTTCCAGTTGTTCATCGGATATGAAGTCGAAGGGAATGCGGTTGGCGCCCAGCAGCGCGGCCCAGTAGAGGCTGTGGGCAGTGTAGGGATCGCCGGTCCCGATGAAGCGGGCTGAGGCCTCGCTGCGCGCAACGGCGACGCGGAGGCCAGCCGGTGGCGCGAGGCGGACGGCAGGCAGGGGCGCAGGCTCGCGGACTTCGATCGTCCCCAAGAGGTAGAACTCGTAGGAAAAGAGCAAGCCGACGGGGACACCGACGAGGAGAAAGAAGAGAAGCAGTCGTTTCAGCTCAGGCGAGCGCAGAAACTTAAGGTCGAACATTCCAGCCGGTGTGCTGCTCCTGGCTCAGGTCGAGGCGGCGGCGATCATTGGTGCGCCGGCGGCTGAGCCACCGGCGCAATGATATCGCTGACTCGGGTCCTCTTCTGCGACCAATTACTTGACGGCCGCGGTGAAGAACGGGATCTTGTAATAACCGTTGAAGACTGCCTTCGGTCGTGTGCGGTTGCCCGTCAGCTTGGACAGCCCCGCCACCTGTGTGCCGTCGCAACTGTCGGCGATGATGTACCAGGTGCTCTGCGAAACCCGGAGCACGCGCAGGTAGTTCCAATCAACTCGCCACGTGACATCCGAGTTCAATGGGTCGGTGAACCAGAATTTTGCGAAGGCGGGCTCGGCCTCGAGGCAGGCCGTCGAGCTGCATACCGCCATGTCGGTGAAGGGGAAGTTCAGATAGACATCCAGCAAGCCCTCGGTGTCAACAGAGCCGCCGAAGACGGTCGGGTCGCCCGCCGGGCCGGGACAGCTAGTGCAGGGGCTGCTGAAGTCCAGCGATAGGGTGCGGGGGCCGGCGGTTCCGCGGGTATC
>CAYTXK010000476.1:0-1539 GCA_964441645.1 uncultured Acidobacteriota bacterium | reverse complement strand
GGATGGTCGAGGGCGGAGGCGGCGCGGGCTTCGCGGCGGAAGCGTTCGAGGGCCTGGGGGTCAGAAGCTAATTCTGGTGGGAGGAACTTCAAGGCCACGAAGCGGCCGAGCTGAAGGTCTTCGGCCTTGTAGACCTCGCCCATGCCCCCGGCGCCGAGTTTTTCCAGGATGCGATAGTGGGAGATCTGCCGCCCGATCATTACTCGCTAGGATACACCCAGGGGCCGGGTTTATTGTGGTTTGGCCGGCGTACGGGAGCAGCCTACGCGCGGGAGGCTAGCGTCCGCGGGCCTGCTCGCCCCGCAGCACCATGCAGGTGCAGGTGGCGCGGGCCACCAGTTCGCCCTCGCTGTTGGTCACGTCACACTCGGCCATCCCAACCGTCTGCCCGCGCTTGACCAGCCGCCCGTGTGCCGTGAGCTTTGTCGTCCACACCGGCTTGAGGAAATTGATCTTCAGCTCGAGGGTGGTGAACGATTCGCCCTCCTCCAGAGTGGAGGCGAAGGCGATTCCCATAGCGGCGTCGGCGAGGTCGCAGAGGATGCCGCCGTGCAGCGTGCCCATGGGGTTGGTGTGGCGCTGGTCGGCGTCGAGCTCGAAGCGCGCTTCGCCCGGGGCCACCTCCACCAGCTGCATCCCCAGCAATTTGCCGATGGGGGGCTGAGGGACCTCCCCGCGCACCATCCGTTGCATCACCTCGATCATCTTCGCCAAAGGTCGCCTGCCTCGCGTCCATGATATTTTTTCTTCGGCTCCGTGGCCAGAGTAAAATGCCCGCGGGATGCAGACCGAAGCCGAGATGGTTCGCTTTCTGCAAAAGGGATTCCGCGCCGGCGGCGGCCTGCGCGTCGGCATCGGCGACGACGCCGCCGTGGTGCGCGTCGGGGGTCGCGAGTGGGTGATTACCACCGACTTGCTGGTCGAAGGGGCGCACTTTCTGCCCGACACGCCGCCGCGGGCGGTGGGCTGGAAGGCACTGGCGCGCTCGCTCTCGGATTGCGCCGCCATGGGCGCCCGGCCGCGCTACGCGCTGGTGGCGCTGGCCCTGCCGCCGGCCACGCAGGCCCGCTGGGTGAAGGAATTCTTTTCGGGCTTGGCGCAGTTGGCGCGACTCCACGGAGTCCAGCTGGCTGGCGGGGACCTATCGCGCGCCGAGCAGATTGTGGCCGACGTGCAGGTCATTGGCGGAGTGGCGCGAGGCCGCGCCGTGCTGCGCCGCGGGGCGCGGCCCGGCGACGCCATTTTTGTGAGCGGGACGCTGGGGCTGGCGGGCTTGGGCCTGGCCGACCCGCGCAAGGGGCTGAAGCCAGCCACGCCAGTCGCCCGGCAGGCGCTGCGAGCGCAACTCTATCCCCAGCCGCGCGTGGGTTTGGGGCAGGCGCTGACGCGGCGGGGGGTGACGGCGATGATTGACGTCAGCGACGGCCTCTCCACCGACCTGCACCATTTGTGCGAAGCGAGCCACGTGGGGGCACGGATTTTCGCCGAGAAAATCCCGGCGGTTGAATGATGTCGCGATCATCGGTGACACGCCGCGCA
>CAYTXK010000475.1:0-1539 GCA_964441645.1 uncultured Acidobacteriota bacterium | reverse complement strand
CGGAAAAGGGCATTGGGCCCGAAGCTTGTCACGTAGAGATCGGTCCAACCATCGTCGTCGAAGTCGGCGGCGCACGCGCCCATCGGGTAGCCCTGCCGCGCCAGCCCCGAGGCGGCGCTGACATCCTCAAAAGTACCATCGCCCAGGTTGCGAAAGAGGCCGTGACGAGCCGTCTTCGCTACTGTCGCGTCCGCCAGCGACCCGCTGTTCACCAGGAGAATGTCCAACCAGCCGTCGTTGTCAAAGTCGAACAGCAGGCCCCCCGCACCCATCGTCTCCGGCATGTACTTTTCCGGCGTGGCGCCGTTCACATGCCGGAAGATCAACTTGGCCGCTGACGTTGCCTCGATAAACGTCACCCCCGGCGCGGGCGGATTTTCTGCGGCCGCAATCCCCATGGCCAGGACGCCTAATAACGCTAGCGCGTGCGCGCAAACTCTTTCTGCGCTTCGTGCCTCTCGGAGTTCACCTCTCGGACCCTGACCTCTCACGGCCGCCCTCGCAACGCGCGCGCCCGCGCTTCGAGCATCTGCGCTTCTTCTGCACGATTGAGCCTTCGCAGCAACGCCGCATAGTTTTCCAGCAACCCCGCCATCTGCGATTGATCGGAGTCCGACGCCTGCTCATAAATCGTAAGAGCCCGCCGGTAGTAACCCTCGGCTTCCTCCAGCTTTTCCTCTGCGAAACACACGCCGGCCAGGTTGTTCAGGCTGGCGCCCACTGCAATGTGCTGGGCGCCGAGCGCGCGCTCGGCCAGCGCTAGCGTGCGCCGGAAAATTTCCTCCGCCCGGGCGAGCTTTCCTTGTGCGTAGTAAACCCCCGCCAGGCTGTTCAGCGTCCCTGCCAGTCCCGGGTCCTCGCGCCCGAGCAATTTCTCGCGCGTCGCAAGCGCGCGCTCGAAAAGCTCTTCCGCCCGCGCGTAGTCGCCGAGCACCACCAGAAGCTCGGCCAGGTTTTCTCGCGCAGTGGCGATTTCGGCGTGGTCCGGCCCCATCGCTCTTTCACCTGCTGCCAGAGCCCGTGTAAAAAGCGCTTCAGCCTCGGCGTAGCGTCTCTGTGCGTAGTAAGTCCCGCCCAGATTATTGAGCGTGGACGCCACAATGGGATGGTCCGGCCCGAGGGCTTTCTCACCAATGGTGAGCGCCCGTTGGAAGAACGTCTCGGCTTCCGCCCAGCGTCCCTGCGCCGCGTACACCCCGCCCAGGTTGGCCAGGTCTTCCGCTACCCGTGGGTGCTCGGGGCCGAGAATTTTCTCGTCAATGCGCAGCGAGCGCTGGAAGAGCCGCTCGGCCTCCTCGAAGCGCTCCTGCTCGCGGTAGAGCAGCGCCAGGTTGCTGAGGTTGGTGGCGAGTCCGGCGTGCTCAATATCTCGATACTTCACTTCGTCAATGGCAATGGCGCGCAAGAAAAGCCGCTCCGCCTCTTCGAAGTTCCCCCGCGCTGCGTAGAGCTGACCCAGATTGTTCAGTGTGGCGGCCACGCTTGGGTGGTCTTCGCCCAGCGCTCTCTCCCGCTGCGCCAGAGCCCGGCGAAGCAGCG
>CAYTXK010000474.1:0-1542 GCA_964441645.1 uncultured Acidobacteriota bacterium | reverse complement strand
CGTCGCCCCGCCGAACTGCACGATGGCCCCCGAGGGGCGCTCGCGCGCCACTATGCTCATCACGTCTTCAAAAGTGAGCGGCTCGAAGTACAGGCGGTCGGAGGTGTCGTAGTCGGTGGAGACCGTCTCCGGATTGCAATTTACCATCAGGGTTTCGTAGCCGGCGGCCTTGAGCGCAAGGGCGGCGTGGCAGCAACAGTAGTCGAACTCGATTCCCTGCCCGATGCGGTTGGGTCCGCTGCCAAGAATCAAAATCTTCGGCCGGGTGGTGGGCTCGGCCTCGTCCTCGTCCTCGTAGGTCGAGTAGAGATAGGGCGTGAAGGATTCAAACTCTGCTGCGCAGGTGTCGACGCGCTTGAACACGGCTTCGAAGCCCAGCGTTAGCCGACGCGCGCGCACCGCTTCAGCGGTGGTGTGCCACAACTCGGCCAGATGCTCATCGGAAAATCCGGCGCGTTTGGCGGCGCGCAGCCGCTCGGCGGGAACATCATCGAGCGTGTGGCGCGTGAGCTCCTTCTCCAGCGCCACGATGCCTTCGAGCTGGCGGATGAACCAGGGGTCAATGCGCGTCAGCTCGACCACTTCTTCAGCGCTCATTCCCTGCCGCAGGGCGGCGAAAAGTGCGTCCAGCCGCTCGGGCGTGGGGATGGTGAGCAGCGTCCGCAAGCGGTCGTCCGGCAGGCGCGGCAAGGCGAAGCGCTTGCCGGTTTCGAGCGAGCGCATCCCCTTGAGCAGCGCTTCCTGGAAGGTGCGCCCGATGGCCATCACTTCACCCACCGAGCGCATCTCGGTGCCCAGGGTGCGGTTGGCGCCGGGAAATTTCTCGAACTGCCACTTGGGAATCTTGGCCACCACGTAGTCAATCGTGGGCTCGAAACAGGACGGCGTCTTCTGGGTGATGTCATTGGGGATTTCATCGAGGCGGAAACCCACCGCCAGCTTGGCGGCGATTTTGGCGATGGGAAAGCCGGTGGCCTTCGAGGCCAGCGCCGAGCTGCGCGACACCCGCGGGTTCATCTCGATGATGAGAAGGCGGCCGTTCTCGGGATTGACGGCGAACTGGATGTTCGAGCCGCCCGTGTCCACGCCCACCTCGCGGATGATGCGCACCGCCCAGTCGCGCATCCGCTGGTATTCCTTGTCGGTGAGCGTCTGCGCGGGAGCGACGGTGATGGAGTCGCCCGTATGCACGCCCATGGGGTCAAAGTTTTCGATCGAACAGATGACCACCACGTTGTCGGCCAGGTCGCGCATCACTTCGAGCTCGAACTCTTTCCAGCCCAGGACGCTCTCTTCGATGAGGACTTCGTGGACGGGGCTGAGGTCGAGCCCGCGCGCGACAGTCTCTTCGAATTCTTCGGCGTTGAAGGCGATGCCGCCGCCGGTGCCGCCGAGCGTGAACGAGGGCCGGACAACGATGGGATAGCCGACTTTCTCGACGAAGGCCTGCGCAGATTCGAAGTTGTTGATCAGCGAGCTGCGCGGCGACTCAAGCCCGCAGCGGGCGGCGGCGTCTTTGAACCAGAGGCGGTCTTCGGCAAC
>CAYTXK010000473.1:265-1543 GCA_964441645.1 uncultured Acidobacteriota bacterium | reverse complement strand
CATGGTCGGGGTGGGCTGGCTGGTGCTGATGGACGACTGGCTCACGCGCGGCGGGCCCCTCGGAGCCATCCTGGGGTTCGTCGTGGGGGGCGCCGCCTTGCTCCCCATCGGGTACGTCTACGGCCGCCTGGTGATGAGGCTGCCGGATGCAGCCAGTGAAGTCGCCTACACAGGAAGTGTATTTAGCGAGAACGTAAGTTTTGCGACGGGCTGGATGATGATGCTGGCCTACCTGATCGTCTGCCCGTGGGAAGCGGTGGCGATCGGGAAGCTGGCCGCCTATGTGTTTCCCGCGCTCGATACGGGGCAGCTCTACCAGGTGGCCGGCAAGCCGGTCTATCTGCCGCACCTGGTGCTGGGGTTGGGCCTGACGGCGGCGATTACTATCCTCAATTATCGCGGCATCCGCGCCAGCGCCACCTTCCAGAACTGGGCCACCTTCGGCCTGCTGGGCTTGTTCGCGGTGGCGGCGGTGCAGGGAGTGGGGCGCGGCGCGGTGCAAAATTTATCTCCTTGGTTCAGCCACAGCGGCTGGGTGTCCGTGCTTCTGGTGTTGCAGGTGGTTCCCTACTATATGACCGGGTTCGAATCGGTGCCTAAGTGTGCCGAGGAGGCCAGCCCGGAATTCCGGGCCGGAGGATTCTTTCGCGCGATTCTGTGGGCGATCTTGATCGGGATCACTTTCTACGTTTCGGTGATTGCGATGGTGGCGTTCCTGGCGCCCTGGCCGACGCTGGCGGACTCGCGGTTTGCGACGGCCGTGGCCTTTGAGCGGGCGCTGGGGAACCGGTGGGTAGTCAACTTACTGTTGCTGGCGGCGCTGCTCTCGTTGTTGAAGATCTTCAACGGGAACTTCATCGCCGCCAGCCGGCTGCTGTTTGCCCTGGGGCGGCGACGCCTGGTGGACCCGCGGCTGGGCCGCGTGCACGAGACCAACCGGACGCCCGTGGTGGCCATCCTGGCTGTGGGGTTGTTCACCGCCGGCGCGGCGTTGCTGGGCGAGTCCATTCTGGTGCCCATCTCCGAAGTGGGAGCGATGGCTTCGGCGGTAGGCTGGTTCGGGGCCTGCGCCGCCTATGCGCGAATGGATGTACGGGTCGGCGAGCGCCGCATCGCTGCAGCCGGCATGTTCGTCAGCGGCTCGATCATTCTCATCAAGCTCGTGCCATTTGTACCCGGGCATTTCACTGCCTACGAGTACGTGGCTCTGGGGCTGTGGTGCCTCACGGGCCTGGCGCTGCGGCGGAGACATCAAAGGGCGGAGGTGGCCGGATGAAA
>CAYTXK010000473.1:0-209 GCA_964441645.1 uncultured Acidobacteriota bacterium | reverse complement strand
CCCGCGGTTTTCCGGAGTGTCGACCTTCATGCGACTCCCGCACATCACCCGGCCGGAGGAGCTCGACGTCGCGCTCATTGGGATCCCCTTCGATGGCGGCACCACCTACCGCCCGGGGGCGCGCTTCGGGCCGCGCCACATCCGCGCCCAGTCGGCGCTCATCCGCCCTTACAACCCGGCGCCGCGCACAAATCCCTTCCAGAAGCGGC
>CAYTXK010000472.1:0-1545 GCA_964441645.1 uncultured Acidobacteriota bacterium | reverse complement strand
TCTTGGTCGCGGCACGGAGATCCTCCCCGTGGGCTTCGGTTCAATAGAAGCAGTCGAGGGCGCGCGAGCTGACCGTGGCCAGCATCTCGCGAGTGGCCCGCTCGAGCGGCCCCGGGCCGAGCATCAGCGCCATGTAGAGGCTGAGGGAAGCATCGAGGGCGCGCGGGTTCAGACTCGAAAGACGGACGATATTGTAGACCCGCCCGGCGCGCTTGATGGCGGCATCGTACTGCTGCTTAATCTCTCCGGTAGCTTCCTCGGGGGCGATGGTGCGTATGTAGGGCATGGCTCCTCCTCTTCGAGCCACACTATACAACGGCAGAGGTTCTGCATCGGTCCCTGTGCTAGAATGCGGTGAATATGAAGCGCAAAGCGCGGTCAGGCGGCGCCTTCACCGCTGTTATTCAGAAGCGGGGGCGGTGGTACGTCGCCTATGTCGAGGAAATTCCGGGCGTAAATACGCAGGGGCGCACTCTGGGTGAAGCTCGGCGCAACCTTCGAGAGGCCTTGCGGGAGGTTCTGAAGGCCAACCGCGAGTTGGTTGAGCGCACGATCAGCCGCGCCGGCCATGCCGCTGTCCAAAGAGAACCTGTAACCGTTTAGACCCGGGCTCCCCGCGCCCAACTGACCCGATCCGGCGAGAGGTTGGGATACCAGGCTGCGGTTGGCGTTCAATAGGCGGAATTCTTTCTCCCGCATTGCGGAAGATTTCCTCTCCCGGCGGGCCGCGGTTGTCGTTCAATAGTAAGCCGTGAAACGACGCGCCCTGATTGCCCACTTGGAAAGGCACGGCTGCGCCCTCCTACGGGAGGGCGGCAGACATTCAATCTTTTTTCATCCAGTTAGCCAAAGGACCTCCAGCATTCCTCGCCACCGTGAGGTTGACGATTTCCTGGCACGCAAGATTTGCCGCGACCTGGGTGTCGCGGAACCCCGTTAGTGTGCGCGGTTTACCTTTACACCCGACAACTGCGGCGCTATAGTGGCGCCACACGGCGGGCCGCCGGTGGCCCCATTTCAAACCGGGGGAGCTGACCATGGGTCTTCTTGCCCTGTTAGTCCTTGGCGTTCTGATCGTCGCCGTCATTGCCATCTACAACAGCCTGGTGCGGCTGCGCGTGCAGGCCGACAACGCCTGGGCCGACATCGACGTCCAGCTCAAGCGCCGCCACGACCTCATCCCCAACCTGGTGGAAACCGTTAAGGGCTATGCCAGCCATGAGAAGGGCACGCTGGAAGCTGTGGTCAACGCCCGCAGCCGCGCCATGGGCGCGCAGGGCCCGGCGCAAAAGGCCGAAGCCGAAGGGATGCTGACCGCGGCGCTGCGGCAACTCTTCGCGCTGGCGGAAGCCTACCCGCAACTGCGCGCCGTCGAGAGTTTTACCCAGCTCCAGAACACGCTAAACCAGATTGAAGAGGCGGTGCAGAGCGCGCGGCGCTACTACAACGCCGTGGTGCGGGACTTCAACACCCGCATCGCCGTCTTCCCGTCCAACCTCATCGCCGGGCTGTTCGGCTTCACCGCGCGCGAGTTCTTCGAGCTCA
>CAYTXK010000471.1:0-1554 GCA_964441645.1 uncultured Acidobacteriota bacterium | reverse complement strand
ATACCATCAGTTCAGGTACGAAAAGCCGACGCGCCCTAACGCTCCGCGCTTCTGCTGCGGCGCATCACCAACGATTCGGCAGGCGAGCGCAGCGAGCCAGCCGCTTCCGAAACATTCAGCGCCGGCAGCAGCAAGCGCCTGTTATGCCGCTCTCCCCTCAGGCTAGGTTCGCCAAGTAGCTCAACACATGTGCCAAGGCATGGGCGATCATGGCTGATTCCAAGCCGTATCGCCAAAACAGGTACCCGAAGAGCAGTCCAAACGCCGTATTCGCGCCGATCACGAACCCCACGACGTTCGCATCCAGGGCGCCGACCAGCACTGACGCCGCCGGCAGGTGACCCGCTCCGAATATGAATGCGCTGACCGCGATGGCGAGCCAGACGAAACCTGCGTGCACAGCGCCCCGCCGATGTTGCAGAAACCGCCATGCCAACCACACTAGCGAGGTCATAAGGCCCCACCGCAGAAGTAGTTCCTCGGTGATGCCGCCGTAAAGCACACGAGCAACGAGTGGGAGGGTAAGCCGCTCCTGCGCCTCCGCGAGGGCGGCGGGCGCATAACGGCCGACGGCGAACAGCAACATCCCGCCAAGCACGCCGGCCATGAGGCCGGGCAGAAGCTGCGACCTGAGCGCTGGCACAATAGGGCGACCTGTCACAGCAGCCTCAAACGCGGGCGCGCGGAGGCCGACTGCCGGCGCGAGCGCAACACCAGCCCATACGACGAGTGCGAGAAGAAGGGCGCTCTGCGCGAAACTCGCGAGCAAGATCACCCACAGAGGTGCAGGGAGGGTCACCTGCCCCAACAGTTGCGGTAGCGCGGTGGTGGTGAGTACTACCGCGCCAAGCATACCGGCCACCCACAGGAGGAGACCGAGGCGTCGTCCGGGTACTGCAGCGGTGTCAGTGATCGTCATCGTTTCGGTTGAGCGGCATAACGAGCTGCGCTTCTGCTGCCAGGCCCTGCGGAGGCCGCCGCCGTCCTGGTTAGCCAAAAATATCCGGCGGCGGCCGAAGCGGTGAGGGCCTGGTCAGCAGCAAGCGCGGGTTAGGCGGCCACAGCGTCGAGACTTACTTCTTTGCAGTCGTGACTTGGACGACTGCCACACGCCAACCCTTGGCGTCCTTGACCCAAATGTCCAGAACCCAGACCTCGCCAACGCGGAACCGCCGTACGAACGCGCTGCCGTACTGTTTGATGGTCTCCTCCTGGTGCGGCACTGGGGTCGTGGCGGTGTCAGTCTTGAATTCGGCTAGACGCTGGGCCTTAGTCAAGTGCGTGCCATTTGCCGTTACGACCGTGAAGTCCTCGGAGGTAAGACGGTCCCACGTGGCGGCGTCGACCTTTGCCACCGCCAGATCGCGTGCGCTCATCGCCTGTTTAAGGTCGGCTGGCACCTGTGCGGCAATCTCACGCGGGACCAGGAACGAGAACACGACAGCAAACCGTAATATCTGGGTTCCAAACATGATGCTCCTCCTAGGTAGTGTGGACCGCCTAACGAGCTGCGCTTCTGCTGCCAGGCCCTGCGGAGGCCGGCGCGAAACCAGG
>CAYTXK010000470.1:0-1555 GCA_964441645.1 uncultured Acidobacteriota bacterium | reverse complement strand
TCATAGATGGGCACGGTGCCGATAGGCACAGGGCTGGCCTCGATGATGGCCTTCCGGATGCGCGGGATGTCGCCGCCCGTCGAAAGGTCCATGGCGGTGTCGGCGCCGAACTTGACCGCGATCTGGAGCTTCTTGAGCTCTTCCTCAATGTCCGAGGTCACCGCGGAGTTGCCGATATTGGCGTTGATCTTGCAGCGGAAGTTGACCCCGATAATCATGGGCTCGAGAGACGTATGGTGGATGTTGGCGGGGATGATGGCGCGGCCGCGCGCCACTTCCTGGCGAACGAACTCGGGGTCGCACTTCTCGCGCTGAGCCACGAAGCGCATCTCTTCGGTAATCACGCCCTGCCGGGCATAGTGCATCTGGGATACGTTGGCGCCGGCGCCGTTGGTGCGGACTTCGGCCATACGTTTCTTGACCCATTCACTGCGGATGTCAGCCATGGCAGGTCTCCCTCGCTGAAATTCCATTATCGCACCGCCGGCGAGCCCGCTGCAACCAAGCCCGGAGGTTAGCGCGCCGCGGCGGCGATGGCGGCGGCCAGAGCTTCGGGCTCCTTGAAGGGCGGCTGGCAGGTGTTATTCACGCAGAGCAACGCCTGCGGCGAGGCTCCATCGCTCCCCGTGGCCGCCAGTGTCGGAAGAGTAGCCGCCAGACCGGCCGGCAGCCGCTGGGGCGAAATTTCTCCGGGCTCGTACTGGAGGACAGCTTTGCCGAAGCGGTAGACGCCGTGGGCGGCGCGGGCCAGAGCCTCGGTGCGCGCGTCCGAGCGCGGGCCGATGATGACCACTTCCAGCGGCTGGCGCACGTGCAACAGAGCCGCCAGCCCGTAGGTGGCGGCGAACAACCCGTACTGCTCGGCGGCCCCGGCGAAGGCTTCGAGCGTCAGCATGGCTTTGTCGCGGTAGTCGGAATTCATCGTGTAACTTGCCAGGCGGTCGAGTACCATCGCCGCCACGGGATTGGCCGCCGGCGTAGGCGAATCCTGAAAGGGCTTGCGGGGAACGTCCATCCCTTCGGCAATGGCGGGCGCGCCCTGCGGGCGGTCGAAGAAGCCGCCTTCGTTCGTGTCCCAGAATTTCTCCAGGCAGAGTTTCATCGTCTGCTCGGCGCGCTCGAAGTAGCGCTTCTCGCCCGTCACCTCGAAGGCATCGAGCAGCGCCGCCGCCGTGAAAACCTGGTCGTCGAGGACGCCGCCGCTCCATTCTTCGCCCGGAACGCTTCCCTGCTCCGGGCAGCGGTGCGCAAAGCCCCAGCGATCGCTCCAGACGGAGCCGAGCAAGCGGTCGAGCGTGCGCAAGGCCATCTGGCGGCAGTCATGGCGTCCCAGGACGCGATAGGCTTCGAGATAAGCGGAGATGAACATTGCGTTCCAGGCGACATAGAGGGTCTTGTCTACAAACGGCGTGGGGCGAGCGAGGCGCGCTTCCAGCATCTTGGTCTTGGCGGCCGCCAGGCGCCGCTCGCCTTCTTCCACCGGCAACCCGCGCTGCTGGGCCAGCTCATCGGCGGTACGGGCCAGGTAGAGCACGTTTTTCGCCGGGTTGTGGTG
>CAYTXK010000469.1:0-1562 GCA_964441645.1 uncultured Acidobacteriota bacterium | reverse complement strand
AACCTTCACGCCGAAGGTCGTCTCCACGGCACGCTTGATCTCCGGCTTGGTGGCCTGGCGCGCCACCTCGAACACCAGCGTCCGCTGCAGCTCTTTGATCTCGAGACCCTTCTCGGTGATCACCGGGCGGCGAATCACGTCGTAGACCGACTTCATGCCGCACGCTCCCGCCGCCGAATCGCCTGCTGCAACTTCTCCACCGCCGCCTGCGAGAACAAAATCCGGTCGTGCGCCAGCACGTCGTAGGGGTGCACGGCGCGGGTCTCGACCAGCTTCACCCCCACCAGGTTGCGGCTGGCCCGGGCGAGATTGGCGTTGGCGCTGATTTCGACAATCAGCAAACTCTTCTCCACGCCCAGGCCGTCAAGCGTGGCGCGAAAGGCCTTGGTCTTGTGGTTCTCAAGCGCGAAGGCGTCCACCACCAGCAGCTTTTCCGCCTGAAACTTCGCCGTGAGCGCGCTGCGCAAGGCCCCGAGCAGCTTCTTCCGCGGCAGAGAATAGCTGTAGTCGCGCGGCACGGGCCCATGCACGGTGCCGCCGTGACGCCACAGGGGCGAGCGAATCGAGCCCACCCGCGCCCGGCCGGTGCCTTTCTGCCGCCAGGGCTTACGGCCGCTGCCGCTTACTTCGGCGCGCCCCTTGGCTTTGTGCGTGCCGCGCCGCAGCGAGGCCAGGTAGTGCCGCACCGCTTCGTGCAGCAAGTCTTCGTTCACCGGCGCGGCGAAAACGTCCTCGCGCAGCTCGAGCGTGCCCACGTTCTTGTTCGCCAAGTTTTTCACGTCCACGCTCGGCATGGCTTTTTCCCTACGCCTTTGTACGCGTTTGTTGGGATTTAGCGCGACAAATGGCGACGTACCCGCCCGTCGCTCCCGGCACGGTTCCGTTCACCAGCAACAAATGTTCTTCCGAATCCACCTGCACCACCCGCAAGTTCCGGGCCGTGACGCGCGCGTTCCCCATCTGCCCGGCCATGCGCTGGCCCGGCCAGAGCCGCGAGGGATACGAGCTGGCCCCGATGGAGCCGGGGGCGCGGTGAAACATGGAGCCGTGGCTCTTCGCCCCGCCGCGGAAGTGGTGCCGCTTGACGGCCCCGGCGAAGCCGCGGCCCTTGCTGACTCCGATTACGTCCACCGTGTCTTCCGGCTTGAACACCTGCTCCACCAAAACTTTGTCGCCGGCCTTCGCTTCCTCCGCCGCGTCGGCCAGGCGGATCTCCCGCAGAAAGCGCAGCGGGGGCGCGCTGTGCTTCTTATAGTGGCCGGTCAGGGGCTTGTTCACCCGGCGCGGCTTGACGAACTCAACCAGGCCCAACTGCACGGCTTCGTAGCCGTCGCTGGCCTTGGTCTTCCGCTGCACCACCACGCAGGGGCCGGCCTTGAGCACTGTGACTGGAATCACCGTGCCGTCTTCGGACAAGACCTGCGTCATGCCGAGCTTCCTGCCAAGTATGCCGGGCACTGCCATGGCTTACTTCCCGTGCTCCTTGCCAAAGGCTTTGATCTCAACGTCCACGCCGGCGGGCAGGTCGAGCTTCATCAGCGCGTCCACCGTCTGCGTGGTCG
>CAYTXK010000468.1:882-1572 GCA_964441645.1 uncultured Acidobacteriota bacterium | reverse complement strand
ATTGTTGGCTTTGCAGCGACTCCTGCAGCTCCGCCGGGGCCTCGATGGTAAACGTGCCGTCGGCATTGGTCGTGCCCCGACCCTCTTGCAGCAGCCCATAGACCCCGCTCCGATACGGGTCGCTGCTATCTTGTTCTGGGTCATACGGTGTAAAGCTGTAATAGCGACCCGGCTCGCTGCTCTCCGGCTGCCAGTTGAAGAAATAGGGTTCGGCGATGATACGCCATTCGACGGGCGCATTGGCCAGCGCGCCGCCACTGAAGTAGCTGGCTTTGACCTTGATGCGGACATTCTCCCCCTGGACATATTCGGACTGTTCCGGCGTCACCTCGATCTCAAACTCGGGCTTGCGATAGGAGGCCACCTGGAAGCCGGCGCCGCCATAGACCGTGCGACCATCGACCTCGACGCGGGCCTCAAAATAGTAATAGCCGGTGGTGGCAGTGGGCGCCAGTTCGATCTGGCCGTTGGCTGTGCCGTTTTCGTTTAACTCCACCTCGGTCTCGAGGAGGGTGTTGCCGCGATCATCGCGCACGATGACCCCGACCGTCTGCCCGGCGGGTGGGAGCACATAGCCGCCCTCTTCCCAGACCCGTACAATCCCTTTCCAATAGACCGTCTGACCGGGCCGATAGATGGGGCGGTCGGTGTAGAAGTTCAACTGATATTGTTCGGCGCTGTAGCCGCCGT
>CAYTXK010000468.1:256-872 GCA_964441645.1 uncultured Acidobacteriota bacterium | reverse complement strand
GTAGGCCTCGAAGCCGAGGATCGGCTTCACCCCCTCCTTCCGGCAGGCGTTATAGAACTCGATCGCGCCGAAGAGGTTGCCGTGGTCCGTGAGCGCGAGAGCCTTCGCGCCCTGCTCCGCCGCGAGCCTGGCGAGGCTCGGCACCCGGCACGCCCCGTCGAGGAGGCTATAGGTCGAATGCCCGTGGAGGTGGACGAAGCCCGGCACGCGCGGCAGTCTATCCGAGGGGGGTCGCACGCCGGTCGCGCGGGCCGGCGCTGTAGCCGCCGTTGAGCCCAAAGTCCCAGACGGCCACGCCACTGTTCCACTCGCTGGAGACCGCGGCAAAGTCTGGGTCGCCCGGTTCGCCGGCCAGGGCGCGCACCGGCCAGTAGTTATTCTCCGGGGTCAATGGCAATTGGGCCAGGCCCACTCCGTCCCGGTCGGTGGTGGATTCGGCCACCTGCTCCGCTTCGAGATAGAAGCGGATGGGCTGCTCGACCACGGGTTTGCCGGTGCGCAGGTCGGTCAGCCAGGTGAGGCTGTCGCCGATCGCATACGACGCCGCGTCCGGCAGCCAGCGCACGCCGACGCAGGTCGCCCTGAAAATCGCGCCGTTGTTCAGGCCGTGCAGCGT
>CAYTXK010000468.1:0-246 GCA_964441645.1 uncultured Acidobacteriota bacterium | reverse complement strand
GGCTCTTTTTGAGCGCCAGGTTGTAATTGCTCAAGACGATCACCACCTGGGCTGGGTTGGAATAGGGGTCGATGGGCGGCTCGACTTTGGGCTGGTTGATCTGGAGCAGATAGAGACCCGGCGGCAGCTGATCGCCGGCTTCATCCGTCATGGAAATGATCTGCTGGCCGGTCACATTCTTGCCCACTGCGGAGGCCAGGTTGCGCGACCAGATGCGATTGGCGTTGCGGTCGGGGAGCTGGTAAT
>CAYTXK010000467.1:0-1582 GCA_964441645.1 uncultured Acidobacteriota bacterium | reverse complement strand
AGCAGCTCGCGGGGTTCAAGGTGCCTAAGTCTGTCGAGTTTATGGATAACTTGCCCAAAAGCGGCACGGGGAAGATTCTGAAAAAACTTCTTCGCGAAAAATATTGGGCCGGCCGCGAGCGACGAGTCCACTGAAAGGACGCTTGCGGGTCACTGGCTTGAGCCATCGGAAGTGGCTGACCGTCAGCCGGTGACCCGGGACGATTGATCCTTTGAACCTCTGGGCACAGCCTGTAAGTCCTCTTCATTCCCTCCTGTTCTCCGCTCTGGTTGCGGCAGTCCCGTTGGTGCTTCTTCTTGTTCTCATGGGTGGCTTGCGGAAGTCAGGCTATGTTTCCGCGGCTTGGGGCCTGCTGGTTGCCGGCGCCCTAGCTGCCACCGTCTGGCATATGCCGATCGCACTGGGTCTCGCCAGCGTCGTCTACGGATTCGCTAACGCTTTTTGGCCCATCATGTGGATTGTTTTCGCGGCCTTGTGGCTCTACAACCTCTCGGTTGACACCGGCAAGTTCGATCTTCTGCGGCGCTGGATGGCGGAGCACGCTTCGGGTGACGCGTGCGTTCAGGCCATCTTGGTGGCCTTTTGCTTTGGCGCGCTGTTGGAGGGTACCGCGGGTTTCGGGGCGCCGGTGGCCATGGCGGCCTATCTTCTTTTAGGCCTCGGGTTCAGCGCCCGCCAGGCGGTCCCCGTGTCGCTCATCGCCAACACCGCGCCCGTGGCGTTTGGAGCCCTGGGGACTCCAATCGTAGTGCTTGCGGCAGTGACTGGGCTAGACCAGATGAAGCTCTCCGCGATGGTTGGCCGGCAGCTTCCATTCCTCTCACTTGTGCTCCCCGGCTACCTGGTGTGGGTGCTTGCAGGTCGAAAGGGTTTGAAATCTACCTGGCTTCCCGCGCTCGTGGCGGGCGGGAGCTTCGCTTTAGCGCAGTTTTCTGTTTCAAACTTTTGGGGGCCTTATGCCGCAGACATCGTGGCGGCGCTCTGTTCGATTGCCGCGCTGACCGGGCTGCTCCGCTTTCAGGGTCATCGTAGGGGAGCCCACAGTGTTCCCGCCACAGCGCAGACCGCCGGCGAGCAACACATTGTCGCTTCCGCCCGACCAATCGCAGGCGAGCTCCTCCACGGCGCTCCGGCATTCAAAGATAAACGGGAGGGTCATGAAGGTCCTTCCCTGCCCCGGCTCACTCGTTCCGAGGCGTTCGCAGCTTGGCTGCCCTGGGTCATGCTCTCCGCAGTCATGATCGCGTGGTCATACTTCAAGCTTTTTCAAGTGGGACAGTTTCCTCTGCCCGTACCGCAGCTTCACAATCGAATCCTCATATCCCTCTATCAAAAGCCTTATGCTGCGATTTATCAATTTCAGCCCTTGGCAGCGGGCACGGCGGCGCTCGTCGCCACCCTGCTCACCGCGCTCGTCTTCGCCGTTCGCCCCGCAGTCCTGCTCAAATCAGGATTGAAAACTCTCAAGCAGCTTCGCTTGCCCGGACTGACCGTGGGCCTCATCGTGGCACTGGCTTACCTTTATAACTATTCTGGAATGGCCTACACACTGGGCGCAGCCTTGGCGACACTGGGCGGCTTC
>CAYTXK010000466.1:0-1598 GCA_964441645.1 uncultured Acidobacteriota bacterium | reverse complement strand
TCCACCGAGTAGCGGTGGAAGCCGCCGGCCAGTTGGTCGTAGACGCCGCCGCGCGCCATGCCGTCGAGCGTGGTGGTGATGACGGTTTCCCGATAGCGCTCGCGGCTTGATTGATAGCCTTCGAGCAGCAGCTCGATGGCGGTGGGATGGGGAAATTTCGGCGCGCTGCCGAAACCGCCGAAGCGAATGTCGAACAGCCGCACCACGGCGTCGAGCAGAACGTCCACGATGCGCGGGTTGAAGCCGCGGCGCGCCCCCGCGAAGCCCTCGGCCTGGCGGAGCGCGGCGGTCAACTGCTCGGCGTTCTGGCGAATCTCCGCCTGACGGCCGAGATAGTTGGCGGCGATATTCGCCAGCACGCGCTTGAAGCCGGGCCGCCCGTAGGTGTCCTCGGGCGGGAAATAGGTGCCGCCGAAAAAGGGCCGGCCATCGGGGGAGAGGAAAGCCGTCAGCGGCCAGCCGCCTTGCCCGCTGATGGCGCCCACGGCGGCCTGGTAGCGGGCGTCAATGTCGGGCCGCTCGTCGCGGTCCACCTTGATGGGGATGAAGTGCTGGTTGATGAGTTGCGCAATCTCGGGATTCTCGTAGCTCTCGCGGTCCATCACGTGGCACCAGTGGCACCAGACCGCTCCGATGTCGAGCAGGACGGGCTTGTTCTCCTGCCGGGCGCGCGCCAAAGCCTCCGGGCCCCACTCGTACCACTCCACCGGCTGGTGGGCGGCGCCGCGCAGGTAGGGGCTGGCGGCCTGCTGCAAGCGGTTGGGCTTGTTCTCCGCCACGGGATTCTCCTTGGTAAGGGCTCCTGGGGAGAGAAGTTTAGTTGAGCTTGCGCTCGTCGGGCGCATCGGCCTCGCCGTCGCCGAGCGGCCTGCGTGCGGCGAAGCCTTCGTCGGTCCGGTGCCAGTAGCGGATGGCCGGCTCCCCGAGCTTCCAGCAGAGAAAGACCTGCTCGTCGTTGAGAACGGTGAGGAAATCCACCAGGCCCAAGTCGAGGTCTTTCACCACGCAGCCGTTGCTTTCGATGCGGGTCACGGCTTCGCGCAAGGCGCTCACCAGCATTTCGCGCTCCACGCGCTTCTTCGCCAGCAGCGCGTAGGAGGGCAAGTAACCGCCGGCAAGCTGAATCCGGTTCTGCACCTCAGAAAAATCGCGCTCGAGCTCGTCCACGCGGCGCTTGTTCTCGCGAGCGCCCGCGAGCTCGCTTTGCAGCAGCGGCAGCAGGGCTTCCGCTTCCTGGCGGTTGAACAGGCGCGGTTCGCGCTCTTCGTCGTCGCCGCTTTCTTCGTCGTCGCGCTCTTCGTCCGCCATCCTCAACCTCAAATCAGACTCAACATCCGCTCCAGCGCCACGCGCGCCCAGCGGCCCTCGTCCTCCGGCACCAGGATGCGGTTGACTACGCGCCCCGCCACCAGGTTCTCCAGCACCCAGCAGAGGTGTTGCGGCGTGATGCGGAACATAGTCGTGCACACGCAGACGTTGGGGTCGAGCGAAATCACCAGCTTGTCCGGGTTCTCGTTTGCCAGCCGGTTCACCATATGAATTTCAGTCCCCACCGCCCACTGGGAACCCGCCGGGCTGGCCGTCACTTTCTTGATAAT
>CAYTXK010000465.1:0-1601 GCA_964441645.1 uncultured Acidobacteriota bacterium | reverse complement strand
CCGACGATTTGAAGCTCGGCCAGCCGGTGGCGCTGAAGTTTCTGCGGCGCTCGCTGGCGCAGGATGCGGCCTACCTCGAGCGCTTCCACGCTGAAGTGCGTAACGCCCGCCAGGTGTCGCACCCGAACGTCTGTCGCGTGTACGACATCGCCGAAGCCGACGGCCACCACTTCCTTTCGATGGAGTACGTGGACGGCGAAGACCTGGCCACGCTGCTCAAGCGCATCGGGCGACTGCCGGGCGACAAGGCGCTGCAAATTGCGCGCCAGCTCTGCGCCGGACTGGCGGCGGCGCACGACAAGGGCCTGCTGCACCGCGACCTGAAGCCCGCCAACGTAATGCTCGACGGCCACGGCCGCGCCCGCATCACCGACTTCGGCCTGGCCATCCCCACGGTGGAGGCCGCCGCGCAGGGCGAGCTCGTCGGCACTCCGGCCTACATGGCGCCGGAGCAGATTGACGGCCGCGCCACCACCGTGCAGAGCGACTTGTATTCGCTCGGCCTGGTGCTCTACGAAGTCTTCACAGGAAAGAAGGTGTTCGAGGCCACGTCGCTGGCCGAGTGGAAGCGCAAGCACAGTTCCGAAGCGCCGACGCCGCCCTCGAGCCACGCCAGCGACCTGGACCTGGCGGTGGAGCGCGCCATCCTGCGCTGCTTGGAAAAAAATCCGGCGAAGCGACCGGCCTCGGCTTTGCAGTTGGCGGCGGCGCTGCCGGGCGGCGACCCGCTGGCGGCGGCGCTGGCGGCGGGCGAGACACCGTCGCCGGAAATGGTAGCCGCGGCGGGCGAAGCAGGCGCGCTCGCTCCGGCTAGAGCCTGGGGGCTGCTGCTCAGCGTGGCGGCGGGGCTCGGCCTGGTCCTGTGGCTGGCGAAGTACGCGACGCTTACCGGCTTGGCGCCCATCGAGAAGAACCCGCAGGTGCTGGCCGAGCGGGCGCAGGAAATCATCCGGCAGGCGGGCTACACCGAGCCGCCGGTTGACACCGCCTACTGGCTGACCCGCAACGACGACTTTTTGGAGTATCGGGCGAAGCATGTGCCTTCTCCCCAGCGCGTGCGCGAGCTGGGCGCAGCCGAGCAAACCGGCTACTTGTTCATCTACCGCCAAAGCCCGCGCCCCATGCTGGCGCGCAATCCCGACTGGTTTATCTGGTTCTCGGGGGGTGTGGTTGGTGGCGGAGAGCCGCCCTACGACGTTTCGGGCATGGTGACAGTCGTACTCGACACTCGCGGGCGACTGATTCAATTCCGCTCCGTGGCCCCGCAATTCGACGACTCCAAGGGCCCCTGGCCGGCGCCCGACTGGAACTTCCTGTTCGCGCAAGGCGGCTTGGACCCGGCGCGGTTTGCGCCCGTTCCCACCAAATGGTGGTCGCCAGCGCCTTCCGACACCCATCTGGCCTGGGAAGGAACCCTTGCGGGGCACCCGGAAACCCCGCTGCACGTAAATGCGGCGGCCTATCGGGGCAAGCCGGTCTTCTTTGAGGTCGGGGGTCCTTGGGATACTCCCTGGCGGATGGGCGCGCTCAGGGTGGGGCGTGCCCTGAATATCATAATCACGGCGATTGTGCTGTTGAGCTTCGCGGCACTGGCGGCGCTG
>CAYTXK010000464.1:0-1602 GCA_964441645.1 uncultured Acidobacteriota bacterium | reverse complement strand
CTGATCCAAGGCGTCGTCAATGAGATCGAGAAATTTTTGGAAATCGTAAGGGGTGCGGAGGACCGGGTCGAAGTCCACCTGGCCAATAAGGCGCAGCTGCCAAGCCATGTCCGTGAGCTTTGGGGGAGCTACCACGCTCAGGCGGAGCGGCGCTCCCCCGGGACGCAATACCAAGTAGCCCTCGGGGTTTTTCAGCCCGGGCACGCCTGCCAAAGGAATCGGAGTCAGCGTCTCAAGAGGGACAAGGACTGGATCCGAAGTGGGGTTGCCCAGACTTTGGGAAACGCCTCCTCTTCCGAGCCTCCACAAAGGCAGTGCACTCCCTAGCTTCAGAACTTCACGTCGGCTGATCGTGGATGACATAGCTTGCTTCCTCTCTCACTCAGACCATCAAGCCGGAATTTCCGATTTCAACTTTATCTCTGCGCGAAACCATACGCCGGCCGCCTCTCTCCTGTCAATCCCAGATGGCCATGGCTGTGGTTGAGTGGCATCGCGGCTTGTTGGGCAGGTCCGCTGGGACAGAGCCGGCTTTCGAGCCTATGGGAGCCTGATCTGCAAAGCCAGAAAGCGGATAGGCCGAAGAAGCATTCCGAAGCAGATCCGGGACTTAATCTTCCAGATGGTGGCGGAGACCCCAACGTGGGGAGCACCTCGCATCCACAGCGAGCTCCTCATGCTCGGTTTCGATGTCGCTGAGAGAACGATTTCCCGCTGGCTGCGCCGAGCACCGAGAGCCCCTGAACCGGCCCACCGATGGCTCACCTTCCTGCGTAATCACCGCGAAGCCATCGCGGGTACCGTTCGCATGGGGAAGAATCCAAAAACTTCCGTCCTCAACAGCTTCTGCCAGGCCCACGAGGTGAAAAACCTGTTCGTCACCGACGGCAGCTGCTTCACCGCCTGCAGTGAGAAGAACCTTACGCTCACCATCGTGGCGCTGTCGTTACGTGCCGCGGATTACATCAAGGAGCAACGCAGAAAAGGCGAGCTTTGAATCGAGGCAGCCGCGAGGCACTGCCCTAAGAAGCGCTTGGGGTTCTCACGACGGAGGTACGCCCGCCGCTCGCGGCGTAGGCCGAAAGCACCAGCGTGCGTTGCGAGAAAGGAAGATAGGCCAAGGCAGGGACGAGCAGCAGAACGGGCAGGCCGAGCTTCGAGAAAAGCAGGAGGGGAGCAACGGCCCAAGCGAGATCGAAAAGCACCACCAGGGGAAACATCTGCCGGAATAGCCGTCCGGTATTGAAATAGTCGAATCCCACCGCCGAAAGCAGATAGAGCCGAAGCGGTGTTCCAGCCAGGGCCGCCATCAGCAGCCAGATCGACATCCCATTCACAAAGCTGGCCCTCAAGAATTCTCGGCTGGGGCTGAAACCCTCTTGAAAGGCATAAAAGCCCGCGGCGTACATGGCGAGGTAAGCCACCTGAATGAAAAGAAAGAGAGCCCGCACCACGCCGCGGGAAATCTCCAGGGCCGGACCACCTTCGAGCGCGCCTAGACTCCTGGCTCGAGAGCCAACGGCTCGCCGCCCTTCGGTCATGTCGCGGCGAAGGTTGGAGAGGTCGACGAAGAGCTCGCGCGCCGACTGGTAGCGTTCCGCG
>CAYTXK010000463.1:0-1610 GCA_964441645.1 uncultured Acidobacteriota bacterium | reverse complement strand
CGCCGATCTTCAGGAGCAATTTATGGTACTTCTGTACGGGGTCAGTCCGCTAGTTGTTAATTTTTCAGCGAGAGGTCCAGACGCACCGCGCACCGAGGCGGGTGATCGAAAGCGTCAGACCGGAATGGCGCTTAAGTTTTCGCCGGGCGGCGGTAGTGGCTGCCATGACGGATTTGGCGGTAGTCGTGGCGAGGCCGGTTGAGCAAGGGATACTTCTTGGGTCGGCGCTTCACCGCTCGGGGTTCCCAACGGTCGGGCCGCAGGGGTACAAGATCGGCGGCGATGACCCGCAGCATTTCGGCCCAGAGCAGCTTGCGCAAGGCCGCGCGCGGGGTCTGCGCGCTGGCCCCGCAAAAGCTGCGCAGGGTATCGAGCGTGCCGGTGAAGCTGAGCCGCTCCAGCGGCACGGCATGCGCGCGCGCGGCCTCGGCCATCACGGCGCGCGCCAGGTTGTGCGCGATGAGCAGCGCCAGGAGTTCGCGATGCACCATGGCGGGACTCTTACAGCGCAGCGCGTCCAGGCCGAGGGTGGTTTTTAGATCGTCCAGGCACATTTCCAGCCGCCAGCGCCGCAGATACGCCACGGCGATCTCCTTGGCCGGATAGGCCGCCGCATCGAGCAGCGTGGTCACCAGCGTCAGCTCGCGGGTGCGAAAACCTTTTTGCTGCACGCGCTGGCGAATCACCCGCACGATGATCTCCGCCGGCAGCGCGGCCCACTCCTCCGCCGTGAGATACGGGGGCTTTTGCCGGCTCTTTTTCCAGACGACCAGCCGCTCGTTGGGCCCGAGCCGCTGGCCGCGGCGCCAGTCGATTTTGCGCACTTTCACCCGGCTGATGAGATCGGTGTCGTGCCGCCGCAAGAGCGCGCAAGCCACGTAGTGCCCGGCCGCCCGATCGTAGATGACGATGTCCTTGGGCGTGAGGGTGGGCAGCAGCTGGTGCAACAAGCGCATCTCGCCGTGATGGTAATCGCCCTTGGCGTGGTCGAGCACGCCGCCGCCGCGCGCGCTCCACACCACCAGCAGGTGCAGGACCGGAAAACCGCAGCCCGGCTTTTGCGAGGAAGTCTGGGGATAGTCTTTTTGGTTTTCCGGGGTGTCGGGCAGGCTCAGCGTGGAGCCGTCGAAGACCTTGACGACGCGGCCCTGCAAAGCCGCGTCTGGGGCGACGCGCTGGTCGGCGACCTGTGCGCTGAGTTGGAGCGCCGCGGCGAACAAGGGCTCCGGCAGCCGCTCGCGCGCCTGGCAATAGGCGCTGGTGCCTTCGTCCACGGTGGGCCGGCCTTCGAGGACGAACATGGCCTTGAGCTGCCGGACGACCGTCCGGCACGAGACGTTGAGCTGGAGCATCTGCCACAGGAAACACCACCAAGTGCGGCGCACCGAATAGGGCCGTTCGCGCGCGCTGGCCTGGGCCGGGTCCAGGGCGTCGAGCCCGGCCAGGAGCGGGCCGAGCCGTTCCTCGAGCTTGTCGAGCGTGCAGCGGCGCAGGCTGGCGAAGGTGGCGGGGAGCCCGCGGCCCGGGCGGCGGTGAAACCAGCCGCGCCAGGAGGGAAAGCAAGGGGTGTCGGCCATAGAGCGGTATATATACCGCTCTATTGACAGCCA
>CAYTXK010000462.1:0-1624 GCA_964441645.1 uncultured Acidobacteriota bacterium | reverse complement strand
GTCGAACAGCCACTCGCCCTCCTCGGTAATCTCGCGGTTGGGCTCGCCGCCCAGAACGGCCTCGATGGTCTCGCGCCACTCGGCTTGTAGCTCCTGCCTCACGCGGGCGACTCCGGCTAGTACCGTTCCAACTATTCTCGACTATTACAGTACAGCGTTCTACGGGCGTTCTCTGCCAGAAACTGTCGTACAGACCTTATCTCGAAAAAGTTGGAACGGCACGAGCAAGGCTGGCCCTATCTTAGCGGCAAACCCCGGCGGTGCGCTGTGGCAAATTGATTTGCGCGGGAGGCGTGTGCTAGCGTGCCCGACAATGGAGGAAGACTTCGAACGCCTCTTGCTGGAACCCGAGCGCGAGCCCGCGTCCTGGCGGGTGCCGCTGCTGGCGGCGGGAATAGGGGGACTCGGCCTGCTCGCCGGGTGGCTCTGGCTCGCGCCCTCCACCCCGCAAGAGGCCCGGCCGGCGCTACCGGCCGTGCTGCCCGCGCTCACCGCAACCGAGGAAGCCTACCTGCCGGAAATCGAAATCGGCCACCTCGAACTGAGGCGGTGGGCGAATTTTCTCGGCCAGGAAGTGACCTACCTCGACGGCACGGTGAAGAACCGCGGCCCGCGCACCATCCTCGCCCTGGAGCTGAGGGTGGAGTTCAAAGATCTCTACAACCAGACGGTGTTGCGCCAGAAGGCGCGGATTGTCGGAAACCCGCAACTCTCTCCCACAGACCCCCGCGCGGCGCCGCTACGCGCAAGCGAAGCGCGCGACCTGCGCGTCGCCTTTGAGGACTTGCCGAAGGATTGGAACCAGGCCTTGCCGCAGATCACCGTTACAGGGCTGATGCTGGAGTAGGGGGCGCGGCGCTTACCGCCCGAAGCTGAGGCGCTGAATGAGCGGCGCCGGCAGCTCCGCCTGCCGCATCCGCTCCTGCGTGGCCGCGATGTCGTAGGGCACCCGCCAGTACTCGACCATGCTCTTCTCGTCGTCGTAGAAGCAAAACCCCGCCCGCGGGTCGCCGTCGCGCGGTTGGCCGATGGAGCCCGGGTTAATCATGTACTTGGCGTTGCGCGCCAGCAGAAACCGCGCCGAAGCCAGCCCCGCCGGCCAGTTCAGCCGCACCAGCTCGATGCGCGAGTCATTCCGCATCACAAAGCCGCCCTGAAAATGGGTGTGGCCGAAGAAGGTGACCGCCACTTGCGCTTGCACCAGGCTCTCGCGGGCGTCGCGGGCGTGGAAGACGTACTCATCTTCGTCGCGCACCGAGCCGTGGACGATTTGGAAATCGGCGACGCGCAGCGGCCCTACCGGCAGGCCGCGCAAGTAGTTGAGATTCTCCGGGGTCAAATGCTCGCGGGTCCAGGTGACGGCCGCGCGCGCGGTGGGATTGAAGTCTTCGGCCTGGGTGATTCCGCAGCCGGCTTTGTCGTGATTGCCCCGCACCACCGCCACCGGCGCGAGCGCCCGCACCTTGTCGGTGGACTGGTTGGGGTCGGGCCCGTAGCCCACGATGTCGCCCAGGCAGATGCACTTGTCGTATTTATCGCCCACCACCGCCAGAATGGCGTCGAAGGCGGTCTGGTTGGCGTGGATATCGCTGAGAATCAGGTAGCGCACGGGGCTCTCAGAAAG
>CAYTXK010000461.1:840-1642 GCA_964441645.1 uncultured Acidobacteriota bacterium | reverse complement strand
AGAAAGCCAAGCGCTTCGCCAAGGTCACCGTGCAGGAACTTTTCATGTACAAGAAAGACGATGTGCAAAAGGGCCGCCAGAGTCGCGACCTTTACCGGCGCTTCAAGGACGAGATTGATAAATCGAAGGCCCTCTACGACAAGCGCTTCGAGAGAATTGCCAGCCACAATGTTGACTACCTCTACGACGAGCTGGTCAGCGCGCTGGCGGGAAATGATCCCGGTGCCCTGGGCGACTATCCTTTTCCCACCCCGCCGCGCACTTAGCGCGGGCGGAAGTTCCTCCTCCTGTTGGCAGAATCCCCTTGTGCGTCTCCAGGTGTGTGTCGGTCTGCTGGTGATGCTGGCGGGTTTCGCGCCGGCAATTCCCGCCGCCGTGAACGAGGACAGCCCGGGCGAGCGACTCACCCGCTCGGCGCGTGCGTTGCGTCAGAATCCGTCGGCGGAAAACTACCGGCGGCTGGAGCGCTTCGTCGAAGAATTCAAAGAGAGCGAGTTGAGCGCGCAGGCCGCCTTCGCGTTGGGTCAGGCCGACCGCAAGCAGCGGCGCTGGGGCGACGCGCGCCACTGGTTCCGAACCGCGCGCTCCAGCCAGTCGCTCGCCGATTACGCCGCCTTCTATGAGGCCGAGGCCGAAGGGGAGCTGGGTTTGCTCGAGATGGCCCTGCGCACGTTGGAGGAGTTTTCTTTCGCCGGCAGCACGCTCGAAGAAGGCGCAGGCATTTTGCACGCCGACCTGTTGGTGCGTGCCGGGCGCGCCCGCGAGGCCGACGACGGCGACCATCAGGACACCGCCGAAGAGG
>CAYTXK010000461.1:0-830 GCA_964441645.1 uncultured Acidobacteriota bacterium | reverse complement strand
CCGGGCGCGCCCGCGAGGCCGTGGAATGGCTGAAGCAGCAGCCAGAGCTCTCCAGCCGCCCGGCGCTGCTCTTGGCTCTGGGAAAGGCGCAGCGGGCCGGCGGAGAGCCAGAGGCGGCGGCCGAGACTCTGATGCGCGTTTACTACGAGTTTCCGTTGAGTCCACAGGCCGAGCCGGCCAACGCGCTGGTGGCGGAGTTGCGCGCCGAACTCAAGGCGCAGTTTCCCTCGCCGGGCGAAGCCCTGCGGCGCACGCGTGCCGAAAAGCTCTGGGCGCTCGGGGCCTATCGCGGGGCGCGCTCCGCTTACGTGGACTTGAGCGTGCGCTCGAGCGAGCCCACGCGCTCCGAAGCCCGTGTCCGCGCCGCAGTGGCCCTCTACGAGCTCAGCACGCCCGACGCTGCCTGCCAGGAGCTTTCCAAAATCAGCCCCGATTCCGTGGGCGCGCTGGTGGCTGAGTTCCACTCCTACCGCGCTCGCTGCGCCCTGCGCGCCCGCGACTACGCCGCCGCCGACACCGAACTGGCTTTTCTCGCCTCCAGCTTCCCCACCTCCGAGTGGTACCGGAGGGGGGTGATGGCGGCGGGGAACACGGCGAATGTAGAGGGCGACATTGGACGCGCTCGGGCGTATTTTCGGCGTATTTGCGACATATGGCTGGCGGGAAATGAGGTGGCGGAGGCGCACTGGAAGCTGGCCTGGCTCACCTACCGCGCCGGGGAGACGGCGGCGGCTACTACGCTTTTCGAGGAGCATCTGCGGCGCTTTCCGGATTCGCCGTTTCTGGCGCGGGCGCTGTTCTGGCGGGCGCGCCTGGCGCTCGCGGCGGGG
>CAYTXK010000460.1:0-1646 GCA_964441645.1 uncultured Acidobacteriota bacterium | reverse complement strand
CAATGGCTGGGAACTGGGCAGCGGCTCCATCCGCATCCACCGCCAGGACATCCAGCAGCGCATCTTCCGCGTCTTGGGGCTTTCGGATGAAGAAGCCCGCGAGCGCTTCGGTTTTTTCCTCGAGGCCCTCACCTATGGCACGCCGCCCCACGGCGGCATCGCGCTGGGGCTCGACCGCATCGTGGCCCTGCTCTGCGGCGAAAACTCCCTGCGCGAAGTGATCGCCTTCCCCAAGACCACCGCCGCCCAGGACCTGATGGCCGACGCCCCCGCCCGCGTCGCCCCCGCCCAACTTGATGAACTCGGCATCGCTCTCAAACCGCCCAAAAAGAGTTGAAGTACATGTCGGCCCCGTCCGAGCCTCGGGTAGGCTTTCAGGCAGTTCGGAAGCACCGCGATCCCTTTCGCCTCGGTCGGCTCCTTGCGGTGATTCGGTGGACTAGCTACCAGTGCCCTCTTTGTGCACGCCCTTTCAAGATCACTTGGGGCCCGAATGCGGTCTTGCTAGGGCCCGGCGAGCGCACCTGCAAAGGGTGTGGAACGTCCTTTTATGACGGCTCGAAGGAATGGCCTGAACTGAGCCCTTCGGAGAAAGAGGGGTACTTGCTCCCTGTTAGTGTGGCCGGGGTGTTGGCTGGCTTCCTCCTGTCACTGGTTCTGGGGCTGTACGAACAGTTTTATGGTTCCGGGAATGTCGACCCTTACGCGCTATTCGTTTTTGTTGGTTTACCCCTGGCTTTTCTCGGGATGTGGTTCCTCTTTCGCGCTCGAGCCATTAAGTCCTCTAAGGAACGCTACTTCCGAGCTTCTTTGTTGCGTGCCACTTCGTGGTCAGATAGATTCTGAGTTTAGCTCATGCCGCAAATCCGCATCCTCTCCGACAACGTTGTTAACAAGATTGCCGCGGGCGAAGTCATCGAGCGCCCGGCCTCGGTAGTGAAGGAGCTGCTCGAGAACGCGCTCGACGCCGGGGCGCGCCGCATCACCGTCGAAGTCGAATCCGGCGGCAAGCGCCTCATCCGCGTCACCGACGACGGTTGCGGGATGGAGCGCGACGACGCCCTGCTGGCTTTCGAGCGCCACGCCACCTCCAAGCTGCGCTCCCCCGACGACCTGCTGGCCATCGCCACGCTCGGCTTCCGCGGCGAGGCCCTGCCCTCCATCGCTTCCGTGGCCCGCGTGGTCATGGAAACCCGCGCGCCAGAGCAGGGCGGCGCGCCCGAATCGGGCGTTCGCATTGAAATCAACGGCGGCCGGATGCTGGCGGTCAAAGAGGCCGGCTGCGCCCCGGGCACTCAAGTCACCGTGCGCACGCTTTTCTACAACATCCCGGCGCGGCGCAAATTCCTGCGTAGCGATACCACCGAGCTCGGCCACGTGGCCTCGCTCGTCACCCACTACGCCCTGGCGCACCCGCCGGTGGGTTTTGCCCTGCGCTCGGGCACGCACACCATTCTCGAAGCCGCCCCGGTCCCGAGCCTCCCCGAGCGCGTCTTTCAGGTCTTGGGCCGCGCCACGGTGGAAGAGTTGATTGATATCGGCGAACTCTCGGCGCCGCTGCCGATTTTTCGCCCCGATACCTGGTTTGGGGAAGTCTCGGAACCGGAGGAGCCGCCCGGCACCATCTTCGCCCGCGGTTTTGTTTC
>CAYTXK010000459.1:0-1648 GCA_964441645.1 uncultured Acidobacteriota bacterium | reverse complement strand
GGTCGATAAGGTCAAAAACTACCCGGCGCGGGTAGTGCAGTTCATCCACGACGTACGGCTGGAGATGCGCAACGTGACCTGGCCGACGTGGAAGGACGTGCAGGCGACGACGATGGTAGTGGTGGTGGCGACATTCTTTTTCGGGTTCTACCTGGGCGCGGCGCTGGACGTGCCGATCGCCAAGCTGATGACCTGGCTGCTGAAAGTCGGGCGGACACTGGTGGGTTGATGATCGAAGCGACGAAACAGCAAAAGCACTGGTTCATTATCCACACCTACTCGGGGTTCGAGCGCAAGGTGGCGGAGAGCTTGCGGAGCCGCGTGCAGGCCTTCGGCCTCGAAGAGAAGATCGGGGAGATCAAGATCCCGACCGAGCCGGTGATTGAGATGAAGGGCGGGAAGAAAGTAACCACGGAGCGAATGTTTTATCCGGGCTATGTGCTGGTGGAGATGGAAATGGACGAGCACACCTGGCACGTGGTGCGCTCGACGCCGCGCGTGACCGGCTTCGTGGGCACGGGGGCGGCGCCGACGCCGCTGAGCCCGGCGGAGGTGGACCAGATCCTCCATCGCGTGGAAGAGGCGGCCGACAAGCCCAAGCCCAAGCTGAGCTTCGAGCGCAATGAGACGGTCCGCATCATTGACGGGCCCTTCACCAACTTCGCCGGCGTGGTGGAGGAGGTGAACCCGGAGCGCAACACTTTGAAGGTGATGGTGACGATTTTCGGCCGGGCCACCCCGGTGGAACTCGACTTCCTGCAAGTGGAGAAGGTGTAAGCCATGGCAGCCCCGATTCCCAAAGGCAAGAAAGTTACCGCGATGATCAAGCTGCAAATCCCCGCGGGCAAGGCGACCCCTGCCCCGCCGGTGGGTCCGGCGCTGGGGCAACACGGCGTGAATATTATGGAGTTCTGCAAGCAGTTCAACGCCAAGACGGCGGCGAAGGACCAGGAAGGGCTGATTATCCCGGTGGTGGTGACGGTCTTCCAAGACCGCGCCTTCACCTTTATCACTAAGACGCCGCCGGCGGCGGTGCTGCTGAAGCGCGCGGCCAACATCGCCAAAGGGTCGGGCGAGCCCAACAAGACGAAAGTGGGCACGGTGACGGAGAAGCAGGTGGAAGAGATTGCGCGGCTGAAGATGGTTGACCTGAACACCGCCAACCTGGCGTCGGCGGTGCGAACGGTGAAGGGCACGGCGCGCAGCATGGGATTGGACGTTGTTGCCTAAGGAGAGATGAGCGTGAGCGTGGCGGTGGACCGGGCGGGCAAAAAGATGCGGGCGGCGCGGGAGCAGGTGGAGAAGCGCGCGTACGGGATCGAGGAAGCGGTGGATTTGCTGAAGAAGGTCCACTACGTCAAGTTTGACGAGTCGGTGGAGCTGGCCTTCAACCTGGGCGTAGACCCCAAGCACGCCGACCAGATGGTGCGCGCCACGGTGGTGCTCCCGAACGGCCTGGGCAAGACGCTGCGGGTAGCGGTGATCGCCGGCGGCGAAAAGGTGAACGAAGCCGAAGCGGCCGGGGCGGACATCGTGGGCGGCGAGGATTTGGTGCAGAAGATTCAGGGCGGCTGGATGGAGTTCGACGCCATTATCTCCACGCCGGACATGATGAAGTCGGTGGGCAAGCTGGGCCGGGTGCTGGGCC
>CAYTXK010000458.1:414-1655 GCA_964441645.1 uncultured Acidobacteriota bacterium | reverse complement strand
CTCAAACTCGGCTACGGTTCCGACCTTCACAAACAGACTCATGCGAGTCTCCCGTCCTCTCCCAAACGACTTCTCCTATCTTGCCACAGCCGGTAGTTAATGTCCCGCCCAGCTCGCGGTATGACCCAAGAGAGCAATGCCTACCGCCTGCTGGCGACCCGGTAGCAGCGCCAGAATTCCTCTGCGTACGGCAGGCCCAAGAACACGCCAATGGTCGCCAGAATAGTGACCACATAAGCCATCGACAGCGGCGGCTCCTTTAACTGCAATACAAAGCGAGCGGGTTCAGGGCCGGCCCCCACCAGCGCCAGGAACTGACCCCAGTGCAGACAGATGACGAACGATGCGGCCATGAAGGGCAGCATCTCCAAGAAGCTATGGACATGCTGTTCGACCGGGGTAACGTCGCGCCGGCTGACGGCGTAGCTTACATCCCACATCGCCGTCGCTTCGTGGACGAAAAAAGCGACAATCATCAGGAAAATGACGAGCGCGTTGATCTCTAGGAGCAAACCCAGCATCACCGGGATGCCTATTTCCGTCATCATGATGAGGTGGATGATGGACTCGTGGATTCCGCTCGTGGTCTCGATCTTGGTCCTGCGGTGACAAAGATAATCTGCCACACCCGGGACGATCCACAAAGGCAGCAGAAAGTAGAGTATGTAGTTGCGGGTGATGAGGGCAGTGTCATCCATGGTTCGTTTTCACCTCGCGTCGCCGAACTCTTGTTTAGGCTGACCCTTATGAGCAGCTGTGCCGGTCAGCATAGCATGTAACCACCACCGCCGGCCGCGGGCGCAACTGCCTAGGCCTTGGCTGCCACTGACAGACGAATGTCTGTCCTACCAAGGGTGGGGCGGCTTTTCAGGCGGCGGCAATTCGGCTATACTGAAAGGACACTGTAGGAGGTACGAGCTTGCTACGAATCCGCCTGAGCCGCGTGGGAAAGAAGAAGCAGCCGCACTATCGCATCGTGGTGATGGACCAGCGACGCCCGCGCGACAGCCGCTACGTCGAAGTGGTCGGCCACTGGCTCGGACAAGGCGCCCAGCCTACGGAAACGGTGCGAAGCTTTCTGCGCCGCCACAAGCTGGTTTCATAACGTCGGTTCTTGTCCACGCAGTCCGTCCGTTCCTCGGCCTGCCTTCGGCAAGGCAGGGAGTGAGCAGTGGAGGGGGCGCCTATGAAAGAGCTGGTGGAGCTTATCGCTAAATCCCTCGTCGATTATCCGGAGCAGG
>CAYTXK010000458.1:0-404 GCA_964441645.1 uncultured Acidobacteriota bacterium | reverse complement strand
GGTCAGCGTAAACGCGGTAGAAGACGAGCAGGTGACGGTGCTGGAGCTGCGGGTTCATCCCTCCGACCTGGGCAAGGTCATCGGCAAACAAGGACGCACAGCCCGTTCCATCCGCGCCCTCCTGGGCGCCGCCGGGATGAAGATTCGCAAGCGCTTCACCCTGGAGATTCTGGAGTAGGCTTGGCCGCCCGGCACGCTTCTCCTCCGCCGGACCGGCCGGCCTGGCTCACCGTAGCCCGCGTGGTGAAAACCCAGGGACGGCATGGCGAGCTGGCGGCGCAAATCCTCACCGACTTCCCCGACCGGCTGCTCACCCGCCGACAAGTGTGGCTGTGGAACGGAAAAGACGCGCCGCGGCCGATGGGGGTGGAGCGCATCTGGCCGCACAAGGGATTTCTGGTGTT
>CAYTXK010000457.1:714-1690 GCA_964441645.1 uncultured Acidobacteriota bacterium | reverse complement strand
GTGATTTCCGCCACCTCGAGCTTCCAGTCCACCTCGGCGGTGATGCGCTTCAGCTCGCCTTCCTGCTCCAGGCGGCGAAGAAACTCGCGAAGGTCCTTATAGGCCACAGCCCTTCCTCTCCCGGAGGTCATGAAAAAAAGCGGAGGGATTATGGCAGGTTCGCTTTCCGGAGGCAAAACTCTTAGCGACGAGGAAGGAAGACGATGATCGCTGTGGCGATGGGACCCAGGAAGAGCGAGAGAAGACACCAGGCCAGCCCGCTGCGTCCCTTGGCCTGTGCCAGCCCGGCGTTGATGAGGGCCAGCGTGCCCCAGCCGACATAGTAGCCCGGGTCGTCAAAGGGTCGCAGCATAGGAACTAAGAAGGCGTAAGTCTAGCCCGGGTTGTTTGCGACGGAACTATTGCGAGAATTTGAAGATGGCGTCCATCAACTCATCGTACGCCTTGGGGTCAGAGCGGCGGATGGCTTGCGTGGCGCAGGTTTCGAGATAGTTGCGCAGCACGGCGCGGCTCACCTGCCGCAGAGCGCTTTGCACAGCGGCGAGCTGAGTGAGAACCTCCAAGCAGGGTCGCTGCTCCTCGAGCATGTCTTGTAGCCCGCCTACCTGACCTTCGACGGCCCGGAGCCGCCGCAGGCAGTTGTCCTTCACCTGCTCGCTGTAAAGAGGCAAGACCGAGGTTTTCATGGGTTCGGCGTGGCCTATTTCTTGGCCTTTTGGGCTTCGGCCGGCACGCAGCAGCAGGCGTCAATGGTCTTCTTGGCGAGCGGGCAGTAGAGCTTGCCATCACGGGTTTGGCAGCAGCACTTCTCAATCTTCTGGTTGGTCAGCGTACAGCGCAGCCCGGAGGACTTGCTCGCGGGTTGTGTCCCCGCCCAGGCCAAGCCCAGCAGCAGTCCTACAACGAGAACCACCATCAACGCTCGTCTCATAGCCATTTACCTCCGTTTCATATGACCCCCACCCCGTGGGGGTAT
>CAYTXK010000457.1:0-704 GCA_964441645.1 uncultured Acidobacteriota bacterium | reverse complement strand
AAGCGATTTCTCGCTCACGTTTTCAAGTTGACACTTTCTCCGTAGCCGAGTAGATTGGCCCCCCTTCCTCTGGAAATTGCTTGCCCTAGAGTGAGAGGTAAATCAAAGGAGACGACTATGAAAAGAATTACTTTGGCTTTAGTGTGCCTGGCGTTATTGAGCCTGACCGTGCTGGCGCAGTCGACCGACAAGCAGGCCGCCGACGAAGTCATCGCAGTCACCAAGGCGCAGTGGAAGGCGGAGATACAGAAGAACACCGCCGAAGCGATGAAGAACGTGGCTGATGACTACACCGAGTTCAACAACGAGTACGCCACACTGCTGGAGGGGAAGGCCCTCAACATGCGGCTCTCTGAAGCCACGACCGGAGGCAGCGGCGGCCTGGTAGCAGCCGAGATGGCCAACGCCAAAGTGCAGGTCTACGGCGACGTGGCGATTCTGAGCTACAACTTTGTGGGCGTAAGCAAGGATAAGGATGGCAAAACCGAGCCCACGCGCGCCAAGTCCACGCGGGTGTACGTGAAGAAGAACGGGCAGTGGTGGCTGGTGCACGCCAACTTCGGCGCCGACGACTAACCCGAGGGCTGCCGAACCAGTCAGACCAGCGCGTGCCTCGTTTCTGTGGCGAGGCACGCGCTTGTTTCTCGGACTACGCCCGGGACAAATCGTCTTTCGGGTCCTTCGACTACGCCCCCGCTGTGCGG
>CAYTXK010000456.1:0-1695 GCA_964441645.1 uncultured Acidobacteriota bacterium | reverse complement strand
GGAGTCGAGCTGCCTCACGGCTTCATCGTGCAGGCTGGCCGTGGCCGCGGCCAGCGCCAGCGAAGCCACCAGGGCTGCCGCCGCCCCCCAGCGGGGCGCCCGCGGGCTGCGCCGCGCGCCGATTTCTTCGTGAATCAGCGCAAACAACACCGGAAGTGCCAGGCCCAAGAGAAGAAGCGCTAAGAGCGCCGGCTCGGTGAAGGAAAACCAGTCGAGTGCGTAGCGAGTGCCGCTGGCGGGCCACAGCAGTTCGGCGCTCGCCGAGGTGGTCCAGTCCAGCAGCAAATGACTCGCGGCCCCCATCCATCCGGCGGCGAGCAGCGGGCCGAACGGCTGCGGTGCCTTTCCCAGCCGCCAGAAGAGCAGCGCCACGCCTGCGCCGAGGACGAGCGCGGCGAGTGCCGAGTGGCTCCAGGTTAGATGATGAGTCAGATAGGCGCGTGCCCCGCCGAGGATGTAGAGATAGTCGAGGTCGGCGACGTTAGCCGCCACCACCAGAGTGGCCGTGGCCTGCGGCGCGAGCCGGTTGGCGCCGGCGCGCGCCAGCGCCAGAGCCGCGAGCGAGTGCGTGATCGGGTCCATGCCGTGCGGGACGCTATAATAACAGGCATGGGGAAGGGCAAAGCGGCGCTGGAAAAAGTCGCGTTAAAGATCAACAAACTCCGACAAACGTTGCAGCACCACGAGCACCTGTACTACGTGCTGGACCGGCCGGAGATTTCTGACGCGGAATACGACCGCCTGATGCAGCAACTGAAGGCGCTCGAAGCCGAGCATCCTGAGCTCGTAACCCCGGACTCGCCCACGCAGCGCGTCGGCGGGCAGCCGCGCGCCGGATTCCAGAAGGTGCGCCACCGCCGGCCGATGCTGAGCCTGGACAACGTCTACTCCTTCGAGGAGCTGGCGCAGTTCGATCGGCGCGTGCGGGAAAGCGCGGGCCGCGACAAGCTCGACTACGTCGCCGAGCACAAGTTCGACGGTTTCAGCATTTCGCTGCACTACCGGGACGGGCTCTACACGCGCGCTGTGACCCGTGGCGATGGCAGCGAAGGCGAGGACGTCACCCCCAACGTCAAAACCATCCGGTCGTTGCCGCTGCGGGCGAAGGCCGAAGGATTGAAGAAATACCGCTTGCCGGCCGATTTCGAAGTGCGCGGGGAAGTCATCATGACCCGCCGCGCCTTCGAGCGATTGAACCGCGAGCAGGAAGAGCGCGGCGAGAAAATCTTCGCCAACCCGCGCAACGCCGCCGCCGGCTCGGTGCGGGTGCTCGACCCGGGCATCACCGCCCGCCGGCAGCTGGATGTCTTCGCCTATGCGCTCCTGGTGGACGCCCGCGTGCCGTTGGCGCGGCACTCCGAGGTGCTGGAGACGCTTCGGGCGCTGGGCTTCAAGGTTAACCCGCATTGGGAGAAGTGCCACGGGCTGGAGGAGGCCGTCCGTTACTGCGAGCGCTGGGAGACGAAGCGCGAAAAACTCCCCTACGAGATTGACGGCATCGTCATCAAAGTGGACGAAACCGCGCTGTGGGAGGAGTTGGGCACGACGGCCAAGTCGCCTCGCTGGGCGGTGGCCTACAAGTACGCCGCCCGGCAGGCGGAGACGTGCGTGCTCGACATCCGCGTGCAGGTGGGCCGCACGGGCACGCTGACGCCGGTGGCTGACCTGGAACCCGTGGAAGTCGGGGGCGTGACG
>CAYTXK010000455.1:0-1705 GCA_964441645.1 uncultured Acidobacteriota bacterium | reverse complement strand
CGCCGCCCTGCTCTTCAAGCGCTGGGAGGGCAAGTGAGCAGGCGCTCAGCGCTCGCCGGAAATTAGTAACGCGATGAAGATCGCTGTCTGCATGAAGCAGGTGCCCGCCAAGGATGCGCCGCTGCGCATCAACGAGGCCGGCACCTGGGTGCGCGAAACCGACCTCAGCTACGAAACCAACGAGCCCGACGCCTTCGCCCTCGAAGAGGCGCTACGCCTGAAAGAAAAGCACGGCGGCGAAGTGGTCGTCGTCTCGCTCGGCCCCGAGCGCGTCCGCCAGGTCATCAAAGAAGGGCTGGCCAAGGGCGCCGAGCGCGCCCTCCACATTCAGGACGACGAGTTCCACTCCCTCGACCCGCTGCAACTGGCGGCGGCCCTGGCGGGCGCCATGCGCGCAGAGAAGTTCGACCTTATCCTCACTGGGTTGCAGTCCGACGACCACGGCTTCGGCCAGACGGGCGTGCTGGTGGCCGAGCGCCTCGGCCTGCCGCACGCCACCATCATCATGGAGATTCAAGTGCAGGACGGCCGCCTGCGGGTCAAGCGCGAGCTCGAGGCCGGTTGGTTCCAATGGGTGGGACTGCCGCTGCCCGCCGTGCTCACCATCCAGTCGGGCATCAACAAGCCGCGCTACGCCTCGCTCAAAGGCATCATGGCCGCCAAGAAAAAAGAGATTCGCGCCGTCAGCCGCGCCGAGGTGCTGCCCAAGGAACTCGCCGCCTCGCAGCAGACCAAGAAGATTTACGTGCCCGAGAAAACCAAGAAGACCGAGTTCATTCAGGGCACAGCCAAAGAGGCGGCCGCCAAGTTGCTCGAAAAACTCAAGCACGAAGCCCGCGTCCTCTAGGTGCCCTGTGGCCGAGACGATTCTTGTTATCGCCGAGCAGCGTCAGGGGCAACTGAACCGCCAGAGCTGGGAGACGGTCGTCGCCGGCCAGCAATTGGCAGAAGCCCGCGGCGCAAGGCTGGCCGCAGCCATCCCCGGTAGCGCGGTAGCGCCCATCGCCGACGAATTCGCCGCCAAGAAGCTTGACGAAATCTGGCGGGTTGAGCACGACTTGCTCAGCCGCTACACGCCCGAGGGCTACACCGCCGCCCTCGAGCAAGTGATCAAGCAACTCCAGCCGGCGCTGGTCCTTTTCCCTCACACCTATCAGGTGCGCGACTTCGCCCCCAAGCTCGCGGCGCGCTTCGGCCGCAGCCTCATCAGCGACTGCGTGGGACTCAGCGCCCAGGCCACGGAAACCGTTTTCATCCGCCAGATGTTCCAGGGCAAGACCAACGCCAACGTCGTCGTCGTGGGCGCCGGGCCGCACTTTGCCAGCTTCCAGGCCGGGGCCTTCCGCGCCGACCTCGTCAAAGCCGGCGAGAAGAAAGCCGACATCAAGCCGGCCGAAGTCAAACTCTCCGCCGGTGAAATCCGCAGCCAGCCGGAGGAACCCTTCCGCGAAGCCAAGCAGGCCGTAGACCTCTCGCAGGCCGCGATCATCGTCTCGGTGGGCCGCGGCATCAAGGCGCCGGAAAATTTGGAGATGGCGCGTAAGTTGGCGGCGCTGCTGGGCGGCGAGTTGGCGGCCTCGCGCCCCATCTGCGATGAAGGCTGGCTGCCCATGGAGCGGCAGATCGGCAGTTCCGGCCAGACGGTCGCCCCCAAGCTCTATCTCGCGCTCGGAATCTCCGGCGCCATCCAGCACGTGGTGGGGAT
>CAYTXK010000454.1:0-1706 GCA_964441645.1 uncultured Acidobacteriota bacterium | reverse complement strand
GCCACATCCTGCGCAAGCATTACCCCGTGCTGCGCGACTGGGCCGGGCGCCACCGCGACCTGCTCACCCACATCCCGCCCGCCGCCGGCGCCATCGCCTATTTCGGGTTGCGCGGCGGCGGGAACACCGCCGAGCTGGCCGAAGCCCTGCGCGTACGCAAGAGCGTGCTGCTGGTGCCGGGCGAGCAGTTCGAGATGCCGGGCTACCTGCGCATCGGCTACGGCTATGAATCGAACCGCCTCCGCCGCGCCCTCGAGCGCGTCGACGAGCTCCTGGCGGAGAAAGCCGGAGGACGGTCGGAGCCTGGCAAGGACCCCGTGTCCGTTGCGGGGCGGAGACCCTGAGCGTCTAGACCCTGAGCAAAGTCGAAGGGCAGTCGAAGGGCCGCCACCGACTGAAAGCGAAAAGATTCTCGGTAGTGGGCACCGAAACGCCAAGCCCAATGGCGATTGACAGGATTACGATCACCTCCCTGCCGCTGAGCCCTCTTGTAGACGGCCAGCCCCTCGGGACTGCAACAGGATTTGTCATTCAGAAGGGAGTGAATCACTACCTTGTTACGAATCGTCACGTCTTGACAGGTCGCTATCAACAGACCGATCAACCTTTGCATCCCAGCGGGGCGGTTCCGAACCAGTTGAATATTTTGCGTCACGTCACAGGGAGGCTGGGATCCTGGAGGTGGGTTAGAGAGACTCTCTACGCGGGAGCCACCCAGCTTTGGGTCGAACACCCTCAACTGCATGCGGCAGTCGATGTTGTTGCACTCCCACTTGCGAATACCACTGGAGTGGGTTTTTACCCGCTCGATCTGGCACTTCGAGATACAGCGATTGACCTAGCGCCTGCTTCAGAAGTCAGCATTGTCGGGTTTCCCCTTGCCCTAACGGCTGGCGGAGGGTTGGCTATCTGGAAATCGGGAACCATCGCTAGTGATGTGGACGTCAACTACGCTGGCCAGCCCGTTTTTCTCATCGATGCAACCACGCGGCCTAGCATGTCTGGCTCTCCCGTATACGCACGTCGTTCCGGCTCGGCCGTTCGGCCGGGCGGAGGAGTAGATATCTTCGTTGGGACTCGCGATAGGTTTGTTGGTGTTTACTCCGGCCGCGTCCATGATGATGCCGAAATAGGCATGGTTTGGAAGGCGCACGTTCTATTCGAGATCTACCAAGCCCTTCCCTAAGACTGTTCGACGGTTGCGACTCTCCGAGCAGATGAAAAAGGGCGAGCGGAGGTGGACGCCAGGGGCGGGGCAGGCGCCGCTGCGCCAGATTGAAATCAGCGTCATCGGGCGGAAGTCCGGGCGGCGCCTCTCGATGCCGGTCTGGTTCGTGGTCGAAGGCAGCCGGCTCTACCTGTTGCCTGTCAAAGGCTCCGACACCCAGTGGTACAAGAACCTGCTGCGCCACCCCCGCATCCGTATCTCGGCGCGCGGCCGGAAAGGCGAGTTCCGCGCTACGCCCATCACCCGGCGCCCGGCCGTGGCCGCGGTCATCCGAAAGTTCGGCCGCAAGTACAAGGCGCGCGTCGTCCGCAAGCTCTATTTCAAATTCGACGTTGCCGTCCGCGTATCCATCACTTGAACCACCAGCACAAATGATGTAAGGGCGGGCCTTGTGCCCGCCCGTGAAGCCGCAACCAGAGAGCGGGAGGGGCAAGCCCCTCCCCTACACAAAATTCGCTGTCGCCGTCCGCCTCAAGCT
>CAYTXK010000453.1:0-1737 GCA_964441645.1 uncultured Acidobacteriota bacterium | reverse complement strand
TCCGAGCCCCGAAAGCCAGCCATGGCAGGCATTCGGGGCGAGGAATCTGCTTTTCCGTGTTGACTCCGGGCGGCAAAAAGGGCAAGATGCCTCGCATCGCTGAAGCGTCAGCCTGTCGCGGGATGGGCCAGTTCTGTTCCTGACCTCTCTCCGGTTTTCTGAACTGCCTCTTCAGCTCTAAAATGTGCCGGGGAGCAATCCGCCGGCAAAGGAGCAGTCTGTGAAGAAACTGTACATTGGCAACATCCCCTACCGGGCGACTGAAGAGGAGTTGGGTAGCTGGTTCACCGAAGGCGGCTTCACCTGTCAAAGCGTGAGCCTGGTTCGCGACCGTTATTCCGGCGAGCCGCGCGGCTTTGGCTTTGTCGAGATCGCCAACGACGAGGAGGCCGACAAGGCTGTCCAGGCTATGAACGGCAAGGACTTCCTCGGCCGCAACCTCATCGTCAACGAAGCCCGTCCCCCGCGCGACGGCGGGCGTGGCCCCGGAGGCGGCGGGCGTGGCCCGGGAGGCGGTGGGCGCGGCCCGGGTGGTGGTGGTGGCGGTGGCGGACGCGGCCGTGGTCGCTCCGACCGCGGCGGCCGCTACTAAGCTACCTCGCGCATTCTCCAAACCTTGTAGCGGCGACGAAGCCGTAGTTTGGCTTCGTCGTCGGCCTTTCTGCCTGGTCTACAGCCGACGAGGAATGTAGGTCCGCTGGCACGGTCCCAAACACATTCCTCGCCGCTACTTCCAAAACGTCTCTGGTAGCGGCGACGAAGCGCTCTCGACCTCCTGAGCGCAGCGAAGGATGATGGCTTCGTCGTCGGCCTTTCTCCGCTCGCCTTGACGCTTCCCGCCCCCGTCCCTAGAATGAATTCCACTGTGCTGCCGGGGTAGCTCAGAGGTAGAGCGCGGCCCTGAAAAGGCCGGCGTCGGCGGTTCGATTCCGTCCCCCGGCACCATCCCGACTGCTTCGGGAGGGTGCCCTGAGCGCAGCCGAAGGACACCACCGCCCGTTGACTCTCCCCAAGCCTCTCCCGCCCTGCTAGTGCCGTTCCAAACTATTTCGGCCTGAAGGGGGAACTCGCGATGCATTATACTTGCGTGCTCCTGAGTGAACCGGAAGGACAGTTCTACGGGAACGTTTTTTGAAGAGCGGCAAGGGGAAGCGTCGCTGGCGGAATCGGCTGGCGGCGTACCGCAATTCTGCCAGCCACAACAAGTTGGAACGGCACTAGAGTAGCGGCCACCATGGGCACCGCCGCAGCGCCCGCCCCCGCGCGGCTGGTTTCGCTCGACGCCGTCCGCGGGATGACCATCGCCGGCATGATCATCGTCAACAACCCCGGCGACTGGGGCCACATCTACTGGCCGCTGCTGCACGCCGAGTGGAATGGCTGGACGCCCACCGACCTCATCTTCCCCTTCTTCCTCTTCATCGTCGGCGTCTCGATGACCTTTTCTTTCGCCGCCCGCGAGCGCCGCGGCCTGACCCGGCGCAGCCTCTGGCCGCATGTGCTGCGGCGCGGCCTCCTCATCTTCGCCCTGGGACTTTTCTTGAACGGCTTCCCCTTCTTCAATCTGGCGAAGATCCGCGTCTTCGGCGTGCTGCAACGCATCGGGCTCTGCTACCTCGGCGCCGGGCTGATTGCTCTCGGCTGCCGCCGCCGTGGACGTGCGCTAGCCGTCGCCGCGCTGCTCATCGGTTACTGGGCGCTGATGATGTTCGTCCCCGTGCCCGGCTACGGCGCCGG
>CAYTXK010000452.1:308-1746 GCA_964441645.1 uncultured Acidobacteriota bacterium | reverse complement strand
CTGCCAGCAGCCTACTCTTCCGGGAGCCTCAGAAAAACCTCGGCGTTCTCTGTGTTCTCGGCGGTTAAACACACCACGCCCTGCTCTGCGCTCTCCGCATTCTCTGCGCTGAAAGCCTTTTACCGGGCGGGCGCGAAATTCGCGTGCACCAGCCACCACTGCCCGTCCTTCTTCACATAGACGCGGGTGGACTTGGCGCGCGTGGCCTCGGTTTTGCCGTCCTTGTCGGAAGTAACCCCGATGAAGTTATAGCTGAGGATGGCCACGTCGCCGTACACCTGCACTTTCTCGTTGGCCATATCCGCAGCCATCAGGCGTCCGGGCGATCCCAGATTGGCTTCCGCCAGCTTGCGGTTCAGCTTCTTGCCGTCCAGACGTGTGGGGTAGTCGTCGTTAAATTCGGTGTAATCCTCGGCCACCATTTTTTGCGATCCTTCCATGTCCTTGCGCATCTCCGCCGTCCACTGCGCTTTGGTGGCCGCGATGACTTCGTCAGCAGCCGACGAAGACTGCGACTGCGCTCCGCCTACCGCAACCACCACCAGCAGTAACGCCAGCAATGTAACTCGACGCATGTTTTCCCCCTTAGGTTTTGAAGAGCCCGCGCACTCTAGGCCATGCGCTTGGGTGTTGTCAATCCGAGGAGGCGCTGGCAGGAAACCAGCCGGGGCGTTACGCTGCGGGCTCGGTGGCAGATAAGATCAACAATTAAAAGCAGTTACGAGCCTTACCAACGTAACTTGCTGTCATTACGAGGGTTATCTTTTCAAGCCGGGACATCGGCCCCATACTCGTTGCTCAGGATTCGGAAAATTGAATCCGGGGCCACGGCCCATTTCGGGGGTGCGCTTATGTCGTCCACGGGAACCATTCAAGTTTCGCTTCCCAACCTGCAGAGGTGGCGGGCGGAAGCCATCATGGTCAACAGCACGCTGGAGCAGCGCCGGTTGCGCCGCCACTTGGTGCGCCTGCCGGTGTCGGTGCGCTGGTCGAAGGGCGACGTCGGCGGCACGGTGCTGGCCCTGGTACGGGACATCAGCGAACGCGGAGTCTTCCTGTATCTGGACGCCAAGGTCCCTGAGGGGGCCTGCATCGAATTCACCCTGGCTCTGCCCCAGGAAATCGTCGGTGACACCAGCAGCGTGTTCCAGTGCAAAGGCCGGGTAGTGCGACTGGAAGAACCCCTGGGCGGAAAGGCCGGGGTGGGCGCGAAGATCATCCAGTACAGCAAAGTCCCCAAGACTCCGAAGATGGCAAAAGGCGCGACCGCGGCCTCGGTCAGAAATTCCGGAGGCGGTGGGTCCGCCGCCAGCATTACCACCAAGCTGCCCAGCATATCGGAGATGGTGGGAGCCAAGACCCAGGAGGTGACGGCATCACCGTCGGTGTCGCCCTACCGCTCGGCGGAAGCGGCAGTCCCGCTCTTCGCCGTGCTGGC
>CAYTXK010000452.1:0-298 GCA_964441645.1 uncultured Acidobacteriota bacterium | reverse complement strand
GCTCTACGCAGCCTGGTTCCCTTCCAAGCAGGCCGTGGTTGTGGAAGTCAAAGCCGACCCCGACGCCATGGTCTGGGTGAATTCGCGCACTGGCCAGTACTACTGCCCGGGCACCGCGGAATACGAGAAGCTGGGACCCGGTAAGTTCATGACTCAGGCCGCTGCCCAGCATGCCTACTATCGCCCCGCGGGCGAAACCTGCAAGTAAGCCGGCGCAGTCACAGCCTCAGGGATTGATCTGGATAGGCGTGCCGTCGGGCACGGCCTTCCAGATTTCTTCTATCTCTTCGTTGGTCAC
>CAYTXK010000451.1:0-1748 GCA_964441645.1 uncultured Acidobacteriota bacterium | reverse complement strand
CGCCCGATGCGCGCCCCGGCTTTGGCCGCCGGAAGCGGACTGGGGGCGGAAACCTCCATCGGCCGCGGGGTCTCCCGCACCGGATGAGAAGAAGTCTCTTCCTCAAGGTTCTTGTTTCGCCACATTGAATTGCCTCGTCCGCCTGCCTAGTCTCCCCACGCAGCAGGCAAAGTGGGGAGACTATAACGCAATCTGGGGCAAGAGGCAAATAAAAGCTGGCGGGGGCGGCGGGGGGTCGAGGAGCTCCCACCAGGACAGAACCATCTTTTGCAGCTCCAGAACCATTGCCACCCGGCCTCCCCGCTCCTGCCACCAGCGCTGGGGGTCGAAGCCGGAATCGGGTGCAGCGCTGAAGATGACCTGCACGCCCTGGCGGCGGTAGAGAGTGCGGAAGATGAGGCGGGCGCGGCGCGTATGGTAATTGGAGGTGACGATGATGATCTTGCGGAGGTTGTGCTGGGCCAGAACGCGCTGCATGAGCAATGCTTCTTCGAAGGTGGAACGGGCCCCCCGGGGAACCACAATCAGGTTGTCGCGCGGAATCCCCATCCCGGTGGCCTGACGCTCCATCAAGGTGACATCGTTGAAGTCGGTACGATAGTTGACGCCGCTCAGGATAAGACGGGGAGCCCAACCCGCCTGGTAGAGATGCACGGCATGGCTGACGCGCTCGCCATGCTCGTTGTCTCCGCCGAGGACCAGGATGGCCTGGGCCTTCTCCAGCGGCTCGTCCACAATCCACCACTCGGCAAAAGCGCGCAGCAGCGGGCCGCGCAGCAGATAGGCGGTGCCCAAAACCAAGAGCAGCAAGAGCGCCAGCAGCAAGACCAGAAGCACTTTGCCCTGCTGGGCGCGCATAGCCGAGACGCAAGTCATGGGGCGCGGGCTCAAGGGCGGACGGGGAGCGCCCGCAGGCGCGCCGCCGCCGTTTCCGGAGCCACGCTGGTGAAATAAACCTCACGGCTCAACTGAGGGCGCGCTCGCTGCGGGACAAGCGGGATCAACTCGATGTGCCAGTGGAAGTCTTCCGGCAGAGATTTCCAATACCCGATGCGACCCAAGGAAGCGATGGTGTTGGGGGAGGTATGCAGGGAGAGGCGGTAGCCCTCCACCACCTGCTCGAGCCGCTCCAGCGTGCGGCGCAGCAAGCCGGCCAGTTCGAGCCGAGTGCCGGCTCGAGGAACGTCTTCTTCAAAGCGATGGTGGTGGCGGCGCGGCAAGAGCCAGACCTCGTAGGGGGTGCGGGAGGCAAAGGGGCACAGGCTGACGTAGGCCGCGGTGGCCTCGAGGATGCGCACTTTTTGCCGCAGCTCCTGCTGGAGGACGTCGCAGAAAAGACAACGCTCCTTCAGTTGATAATACTCGCGCGCCGAGCGCAACTCGTGCAGCACCCGCCGGGGAACAAAGGTAGTGGCGGCCACCTGGGCGTAGGAATGCGAATTCTGCGGCCCAGCCGTCCCCACACCTTTAAAGACGGAGACGTACTTGAAGCGCTGGTCTTTTTTCAGATCGCTGAGCCGGGCGGCGTAGGCGTCGAGCACGCGAGTGATCTCTTCGTCGGAGGCGGCGCTGAGCCGACGTTCGTGCTCGCGCAGCTCGACGATGATTTCATCCGCTCCGACGGCGCGCATGCGGTCATAGATTCCCTCCCCCGTGCGGCCGGTGTCGCCTTCGATGCGGAAAACGGGGTCAAAATGGGGAAAAACGCGCACCTGCCAGGGAGCGCCGTTTTCGGGGAGAGTGAGCAG
>CAYTXK010000450.1:1335-1755 GCA_964441645.1 uncultured Acidobacteriota bacterium | reverse complement strand
CCGTTGGGATTTTCTGCGTCCGGAGTCCGGACTCTCCGCTTGATGGAGCCTCTTCGGCTGGCTTAGCGGGGGGCGGCCGCTCGAAAGAGGAGGTAAGGCGCCCGGGTCATGGTTCGAGGCCCGTGGGGTGGCTTCGGCCGATGGTCGCCGTCGCAGAGCCAAAAAGCGGCGGATCACCACCCACCTCAACAGCGACCTGACCTCAGGACAGGTATCGGGGTTGCCGGCACCGTGGCCCTCTTGTGGCTGAGCGCCGGCCTTCAGGCTGCCCAGCCCCTTCCCACGAAGACTCCCGCCGTTCCCGTCATTTCCATTCCGCGCCTGACGCGCGCGCCTACGGTCGAAGACTTCCTGGAGATGAAGCCGAACGGCGATGTCGAGGGGACAATGGGCAGCGTCGAAGGGTTCATCCAGCGAGAG
>CAYTXK010000450.1:0-1325 GCA_964441645.1 uncultured Acidobacteriota bacterium | reverse complement strand
AAGGACGGCCAGCCGGCGAGCCAGCGCACGGTGGTTTATTTCGGCTACGACGATAAGAACCTCTACGTGGTTTTCGTGTGCTTCGACAGCGAGCCGGCGAAAGTCCGCGCCCGGCGCGTCTCGCGAGAAAACATCATTGATGACGATGTGGTCGAGCTCATGCTGGACACTTTTCACGACCAGCGCCGCGCCTACGCCTTCCTGACCAACCCGCTTGGCATCCAGCTTGACGGCCTGTTCACGGAAGGCAGCGGCCAGAGCCCGAACCTCAGCAACAGTGATGAGAGCGTGAGCAACTTCGACTTTTCTTTCGACACCATCTGGCACTCCGAGGGCCGGCTCACGCCGCAAGGGTATGTCGTCTGGATGGCCATCCCCTTCAAGAGCCTGCGCTTCCCGGCCAGTCCCCAGCAGACCTGGGGGGTCATCTTCCACCGTACCATTCGCCGCAGCAACGAGCGGGTCTTCTGGCCCGAGGTGACCACCCGCATCGAGGGCCGCATGAACCAGGAGGCCACGGCGCAAGGCCTGGAGAGCATCTCCCCCGGGCGCAACATTCAGTTGATCCCTTACGGCGCCTTCCGCGCCTTCCGGGCGCTGGACACCCGCGACAACGCGAATCCCCGTTTCACCTCCGACGCCGCCGACCCCGACGGGGGCCTAGACGCCAAATTTGTCTTCAAAGACAGCGTGGTGCTGGACGCCACCGTCAACCCCGACTTCGCCCAGGTGGAATCAGACGAGCCGCAAGTCACGGTCAACCAGCGTTTCGAAGTGTTTTTTCCCGAGAAGCGGCCATTCTTCCTGGAGAACTCCGGCTACTTCCAGACGCCCATTGATTTGCTCTTCACGCGGCGGATTGCGGAGCCGCAGTTCGGCGCGCGCTTGACCGGCAAGCTCGGCCCTTATCAGCTGGGCGCTTTCCTCATGGACGACCAGGCGCCGGGGAAAGCCGTCCCCGACACCGACCCGCTCCACGGCCAGCGCGCCCTCTACGCCATTGTGCGGGGCAGCTTCGACCTCTTCCGCCAGTCCACCCTGGGCTTCATCTTCACCGACCGCGAGTTCGAGCAAACCCACAACCGCATCGCGGGCGTGGATGCCCGCTTCAAGCTGGGGGAAAACTGGGTGGCGCGCGGCCAGGCGGTGACCAGTTGGACGCGCTGCCTTCCCGCCGTGCGGCGGCAAGCCCTCCAGTTTGGCACGCTGGTCGACCGCTGCTTTTTCAACGACCCCGAGCACCTGGCCGGGCCGGCCTACGACGTGGCTGTGCGCCGCAGCGGCCGCAGCCTGCGCGGGACCTTCGAATACAACGACCGCAGCCG
>CAYTXK010000449.1:0-1760 GCA_964441645.1 uncultured Acidobacteriota bacterium | reverse complement strand
TACGTCGGTTGGCACAACGCAAATCTCGGTTCCTCACCAATTAGTTGTGCGGCCGTCGGGCTGTGCCCAAGTATCTTGTGGTTTTTCGCTTTGCAGGGCCCAGTCGGTTTGGTTTGTTCTCAACACACAATAGTCATGTATCTCAAGAACTTAACGCTTTTTGGGTTTAAGTCCTTTGCGGACAAAACCTCGTTTCCCAAAACTCCCTTGCACGACGGAGGATCCAAGCCATGACTCCCGCCCGTATTCTCATCGTGGAAGACGAAAGCCTCGTCGCCGCCGACCTTCAAGAGCGGTTGCAACACTTCGGCTACACTGTTCCGGCCATTGCGGATAACGCGACCGACGCCGTGGCGCGCGCGCTCGAGTGCCAGCCCGACCTGGTGCTCATGGACATCCAACTCAAGGGCGGCACAGACGGAGTGGCTGCCGCGGCGCGCATTCGCGACCAGCGCGACCTGCCCGTGCTCTACCTCACGGCGCACAGCGATCCCGACACCCTGCGCCGGGCGCGGGTCACCGAGCCGTTTGCCTACCTGGTCAAGCCGTTCGAGGAGCATGAACTGCGCGCCAGCATCGAGATGGCCCTCTACCGCCATCAGGCCGAAAGCAGGCTGCGGCAGATCGCACACTGGCTCACCAGCCTGCTGCACAGCATTGACGATCCCATTTTGGCCACCAACACCGAGGGACGCGTGCTGTTCTTGAACCCGGCCGCCGAACTCCTCACCGGCTGGCCCCTCGCCGACGCCTTGGGCAAGTTTTACTCGGAAGTGCTCCGCCTCGTCAACGAGCGCACCCGCGAGCCGATCGAGAACCCGCTCAAGGAAGCCTACCTCGAGACCGTGGTCATGCACATGGCCGATGACTCGGTTTTGGTCGCCCGCAATGGCTCCGAGGCGCACATTGATTACACCGCTTCGCCGTTACTTGGCGAATCCGGCAAAATGATGGGCGCGGTGGTGGCGTTCCGCGACGTGACCCAGCGCAAACTGGCCGAGCGCGGCCTCATGGAACTCAACCAGCGGCTGCAATCCACCAACGAGCAATTCAAGACCTTGTTCACCCACCCACCGCCCGTCGGCGAATGCCCGCTCGATGGCTGAAATTCTGCCTGTCCGCCCAGGGCCGCCGCCCACATCCTTAGCGTCCAGGGTGACGGGCTCTCGCCTCAACTTATGAACCCGCAGCCTCGACTGAAACACCGGCGGCGTCCACTCAAACATAACAAACCCGCCATGCCCAGAAAGCTGAACATCTCCGACGATTCCGCTGCACTGCGCCGCCGCGCTGAAGCCCGCCTGAGCGACCGGCAGACGAAGACCGTCCCGCCCCGAACTGACGCCGACACCAAGCGGCTGCTCCACGAATTGGAGATCCACCAGATCGAACTGGAGATGCAGAACGCCGAGCTGCAGAAAGCCAGGGATGAGCTTGAGGCGGCGCTGGAAAAGTACACCGACCTCTACGATTTCGCCCCGGTGGGCTACTTGGCCCTCGACCACGAGGGAGACATCCGTGAGGCCAACCTGGCCGGGGCCAGCCTGCTGAGGATCGCACGATCCGCGTTGGTAAACCGGCGCTTCGGGCTTTTCGTTTCCCCGGCGGACGGTCCGGCTTACGGCGCTTTTCTGAAGAAGGTATTTGAGAGCAAGGTCCGGGAGGGCTGCGAGGTGACGCTCCTGGTGGAAGGCAGTCACGCGCGCGACGTGGAGATGGAGGCCATTGTTTTTGCGTCGGGAAAGGCGTGCCGGGTGGCG
>CAYTXK010000448.1:1132-1768 GCA_964441645.1 uncultured Acidobacteriota bacterium | reverse complement strand
GCGCGAGGCGGCGCAGTTGGAGCAGCTCGACAAAGCGAACCAGCGATTCAGGATCGGAAAGGGTGGCCGTGGTGGCGCGCCCTTGGGCAGTGGATTTATGCAGGGCGCTGTCATCTATCGTGCCGGCAGTTTGGTGCGCAAATGGATGAACGATTTTTCTGGCGCGTCGTTCCGCCCCGTGCTCCGCTGGGGGCATGGCTGATCCCGACTTGCCGCCGACTCTGCCCGGCGTGCCCGCCCACGAGCTGCGCCTGATTCTTCCGGACGAACGCGCCCGCTTCGATCAAGAGCTGTGCACGCACCACTACCTCCACACCGCCACGCTCGTCGGCGAAACGCTGCGCTACGTCGCGGTCGCGCCCGACGGCCGCTGGCTCGCCCTGCTCGGCTGGGCCAGCCCCGCGCTGCACCTTCGCCCGCGAGATCGCTGGCTCGGCTGGTCCGAGCCCCAGCGCGCCGCGCGGCTGCAATTCGTTGCGCAGAACAGCCGTTTTCTCATTCTGGCCGAGCGCGCACATTATCCGAACCTCGCCAGCCACCTGCTCGCCCGCTGCACCCGCCGCCTGCCCGCCGATTGGCTCGCCGCGCACGGTCACCCGGTGCTCGTGGCCGAGAGCTTCGTCGATCCAGAGCTGA
>CAYTXK010000448.1:347-1122 GCA_964441645.1 uncultured Acidobacteriota bacterium | reverse complement strand
AAGGAAGCTGTTACAAGGCCGCCGGCTGGCTCGCCCTCGGCCCGACCGGCGGCTTCGCCCGCGACTACCGCGACTTCTACGTCGATCTCGATCACCCGAAACAGCTCTGGGTGCGCGCACTGCACCCGCAGGCGCTCGCGTGGCTGCGGGCCGAATCGCTACCCTCCGAACTCGCCGCCCAGGTGCCCGCGCCGGCACCGCGCGGCCACTACAAGTCCGCGCAGTGCGGCGCGCTGTGGCAACGTTTCCACGACCAGCTCACCGACCCGCGCGCGCGCCGCGGCCGCCGCCACCTGTTGTCTACCATCCTGACCATTGCCGCGGTGGCCACCGTCGACGGCGAGCGCGGCCCAAAAGGCTTCGCCAAGTTCGCCGCCAACCTCAGCACGCCGCAGCGCCGCCACCTGCGCACCGGCGAACTCCAGGTGCCCAGCGAACCGACCTTCCGCCGCGCCTTCCAGCGCCTCGACCAAGCCCAGTTTCACTCCGTGCTCGCCGCCTGGCTGGCCGAGCACGACCCGGAAAAACTCACCGCCGTCGCCGTCGACGGCAAGACCGTCAAGGGCTCCCGCCGGCCCGACGGCCGGCCCGTGCATCTGATGAGCGCCATTGCCCACCACAAGCAGCGACGGCTCAACCAACTGCCCATCGCGGAAAAATCCAACGAGATTCCCACCTTCGCCCCGCTGCTCGCGCCGCTGCCCTTGGCCGGCACGCTCGTCACCGCCGACGCCGAGCACTGCCAGCGTGCGCACGCGCGCTTCCTCGTCTACCA
>CAYTXK010000448.1:0-337 GCA_964441645.1 uncultured Acidobacteriota bacterium | reverse complement strand
GAAACGGTTCAGCCGGGAGACGCTGCACATCCTCTATCGCGGCAAGAGTATTGCCGACGTCGCTTCGCTGCCGGTCAACCAAGCGCTTGCGTATTTCAGCTCGCTCGAATTGGATGAGAGGCGCAAGCAAATTGCCCGGCGGTTTTTCCCCCTCCGATCGGAACGCCTGAGGCGCGCAAATACGCCGAGACGCACGCCTACGCCGAGACGTTCGACAAAGCGCACGGCCGCCGCGAGTGGCGCCGGATCTGGGTGTGTCCCACCACCCCCTTTGTGACGAACTTCGCCGGCGCCGCGCAACTGTTGCGGATCGAACGCCAGGTCTGGAAAGGTACCG
>CAYTXK010000447.1:0-1769 GCA_964441645.1 uncultured Acidobacteriota bacterium | reverse complement strand
CACTCGGGGCTATCGGCTTGTTTTTCCTCGCGCTCGGATTGATCTTTGGGGCGGCGCTGATTGCCGTTTTGGCCAAGGATTTCGTCGTGCCCTTGATGGCGCTGGAAAACCTCGGTGTGCTCGCCGCCTGGCGGCGCTTGCTCTCCATGCTGGCGGCGGAAAAAACTGCTTACGCCGTTTATGTTCTGATGAAAATCGTGTTGGCCATGGGCTCGGCTATTCTTTTCGGGATCATCAACTTCATCATCGTCCTAACAATGGTAGTCGTGCTGGGTCTGGCCGGTGTGGTGCTGGTCTTTGGCGGAAAAGCCGCCGGATTGGGATGGGATTTCTACACCATCGCCGCCGCCGTGCTCTTGGGAACTCTGGCTTTGACGGCGCTGCTCTACATCATCTCCTTCGTTTCTTCGCCCGCTTTGGTTTTCTTTCAGGCCTATGCCCTGTATTTCATGGCCGGGCGGTATCCGCTGCTCGCCGACCGACTTGAAAGCTCGCTGCCTCCGCCCGCCTCGCCGCCGCCCGCTGTGACTCCCGCGACTACTTGACCCTCTTCGGAGGAGCGGAGTAGGCTTCAGAAGGATAGCTGCAGCAAGGAGAAAGTCGCCATGATTCGGCCGGCAAGCACAAAAACTCACATTCTGATTCTGGTCTTCGCCCTCGCTGGGGCTCTCGGGCTGTCCGCCGACACGGTGCGCCTGAAGAACGGCCGCGTCTACAAAGGCGCGGTGACCCGCTTCAGCCACGGCGAGTTCATGGTGCTGCTGGCGCCCGTCGACACGCGCAGCGGCCAGCAGGAGCGGCTCATCTTTCTGGTCGAGGACGTAGAGAGCATCGAGTTTGATTCTGCAGCGCCGACGGTGTCCACCAATCCGTCGGAAAAGCTGGTAGTGGTGGACGCCTCGAAAGAGGTCATCCCCACCGGTCTCCAGGTGCGCCGCGGAGACAAAATCCGCATCACCGCCAGCGGCGAAATGCAATTTTCCGATGGCCGGGTCACAACCCCCAAGGGACTCGACACTCGCGAGTCCTGGCCCTTCCCCGGGGAGCGCTTCGGGGTGCTGATCGCCATGGTGGGCGACCCGCAGAGCACCATCTACCACGTGGTCGGCGACAGCGGTGAGTTTGAAGCCCGGCGCGACGGCGAGCTTTTCCTCCAGGTGAACGCCCGCTCGCTCCAGGGCGTCCGCGGCGCGTACACGGCGCGCATCCAGGCACACACGGCGACGGCTGCCACTGCAGCGGCAGTCACTACACCCGTCGCGGAGCCTTCTCGCCCGCGCAGCCAGCAAGTGGCCGTGCCCGCCGACGAGCAGTGGACTGACACCGGCATTGACATTCAGCCCGGCGACACCCTGCGCCTGACCGCCGACGGCACGATTTACTACACCTCCTCGAAAACCTGTGGGCCGAACGGCACCGAGCGCGACTGGAAGGACCTGGTGCGCGCCCTGCCGGTGAACGACGTCGGCCGCGGCGCCCTCATCGGGCTCATCGGCCAGAAGGGCGTGGCCAAGCCGTTCTTTATCGGCGAGAAGGGAGAGTTCACGGTGGAAGCGGCGGGCCGGCTGTTTCTGAGCATCAACGACGACAACTACGACAACAACCGCGGCAGCTTCCGCGTTCAGGTGGAAGTCGTCCCCAAGCGCTAGTCTTAGCTGCCTTGACCCGCGACGCGGGCCCCGCGTACACTGGAAAATGAAGCGGCTAGTACTCAACGCGCCTGTAGCTCAGTTGGATAGAGCGCTGGTCTCCGGAACCAGAGGTCGGAG
>CAYTXK010000446.1:0-1773 GCA_964441645.1 uncultured Acidobacteriota bacterium | reverse complement strand
GCTCGGCCGTGGTGATGGCCTGCCCGTTGACCTCGGCCACCGGCCTCTGGCTGCGTGGAGTTTCACCGGCAAACACCAGCGCCAGCGCCACCAGCGCCGCCAGCAGCAGGACAATCAAGATAGTTCGCATCGACACTGTCATCACCTCCTCCAGCCTACCACAAAATCCGAGGGGCGGCGAGGAGCCGCCAGGCGTCCCTTGGCGGGCCCCGCGAGAAAACGCTGGCCTCCGCCAGCCGGATAAAATAGGCTCTGGGCTTTCGGGCGCAGGGATGAAACTTCACATCAGCTTCCACGGTATGACGGACCGCGAACCGGTCGAGCGCGAGCTCCGCCGCCAGGCCGCCCGGCTCGAAAAGCGCCTGGGCAAGTTTGCCCCTGACCTTGTGGACCTGCATGTGAGTCTTGCCCGGCGGGCGCGCCGCGGCGAGCAGGTGGTTGCCTCTCTGTCCCTCTACTTGCCGCCGGGCCAGCTCCATTCCCGGGAAGAAGCTCCTCTGGCGGTCGTGGCCTTGAAGCATGCCTGCGCCGAATTGCTGCGGGAACTTGTGCCTTTCCAGGCCAAGCTGCGCGGGGAGGACCAGCGGCGCCGGCTGCGTCGCCGCGCGCGCCGCTCCTCGCTCTGACGGCGGAACGAAAGGGAGAAGACGAGCCTTGACAGCGGATCCCGGTGGGAGTAGGTGCTGTCGCTCATAAGCTGCCTTCGTGATGAAAAACTTCTGCGAGCTCATTGCCGTTACCATGGAGCGGTTCCCTTCGCGCTGCGCTGTCGAGGTCCAGCACCGCGACCGCCTGGAAGCCTTCACCTACGCAGAGCTTCGCCGCCTGTCCGAGCACGCCGCGGGCCTCCTAGAGAAGCGCGGCGTGGCCCCCGGCGACCGTGTGGCCCTCCTGGCCGAGAACGACGCCTATTGGTGCGCCGCCTATCTGGGCACGCTGCGGCTAGGCGCCGTCGCTGTTCCTCTGGATACCAACTACAAGGCCAAACAAGTTTCGGCCCTGCTGCGCGATTGTGACGCGCAGGTCATTTGGACCTCCCCGCGCTTCTTGCCTGTAGCGGAGGAGGTCGTCGCGGCCTCGGGAGCTAGTTGTGAAATCCTTCTCTTACGCGGCACGGGCGATGGACGGGCGAGCCTCGAAGCATTGGGGAAGGGAAGCGAGGTCCCGGCGCTCGCTCCCTGTCCGGCCGCACCCAAAGACCGCGCCGTGATTCTCTACACCTCCGGAACCACCAGCGACCCCAAGGGCGTGGTGCTGACCCACGCCAACTTGATGGCAGAAGCCGAAGCGGCCCTGGCGGTCGTTCCCGTGAACGAACGCCACTGCCTTCTGGGTGTGTTGCCGCTCTTCCACGCTCTGGCGCAGATGGCCAACCTCTTGGCGCCTTTCGCTGTCGGCACCCGCGTAGTGTTCCTCGAATCGCTCAACACCACCGAGCTGCTGCGCGCCTTGCAGGAGCGCCAGGTGACGCATTTCGCCTGCGTGCCGCAATTTTTTTATCTCATCCATGAACGGATTACGCGCCAGGTGTCTGCGCGCGGCTGGCTGGCGCGCAAGTTCTTCCGCGCTCTGCTGCGCTTGAACGCCGGCCTGCGCCGCACTCTGGGCTGGAACCTGGGGCCGGTTCTCTTTCGCCCCGTGCACAACGTGCTGGGGCGGCAGATGCAGGTTCTGGTCACGGGAGGCTCACGCTTCGATACCGGCATTGGGGAAGACTTCTATGCCCTGGGGTTCACTCTCGTGCAAGCGTATGGGCTGACCGAGACTTCGGGC
>CAYTXK010000445.1:0-1793 GCA_964441645.1 uncultured Acidobacteriota bacterium | reverse complement strand
GACCACCGCCGGACCGTTGGTCTGTCATCCTGAGCCTGTCCCGAGGGAAGCCGAGGGGCGAAGCGAAGGATCTCACCTGTCAACCGGCTGTCATCCTGAGCGCAGCGAAGGATCTCAGCTCAGAGAAAAAGCGACTCGCGCTTCAAGCGCGCATCGGAGAAGGCTGAAAAGATGGCGAAACTAGCATTTCTCTTCCCCGGACAGGGCTCGCAGTACGCGGGCATGGGGAAAGAGCTGGCGGAGTCCTTCCCGGCGGCCCGTGCCGTTTTCGAAGAGGCCGACCGCGCTCTGGGCTTTCCCCTCTCACGCCTCTGCTTTGAAGGTCCGGAAGAAGAATTGAAGCTGACCGCCAACACCCAGCCGGCCGTGCTGACCTGCTCGCTGGCCGCCTCGCGCGTGCTCGCCGAAAACGGCGTGCGGCCCGACTACGTGGCCGGCCACAGCCTGGGCGAATACTCGGCGCTGGTCGCTGCCGGCTGCCTCTCGCTGGCCGATGCTGTGGTGCTGGTGCGCCGTCGCGGGCAGTACATGCAGGAAGCCGTGCCCGAAGGCCAGGGCGCCATGGCCGCCATTCTGGGCTTGCCGGCCGAGAAGGTGGCGGAGATTTGCCGCCAAGCCGCCCAGGGCGAAGTGGTCTCGCCCGCGAATCTCAACTCGCCGGGTCAGATTGTGATTTCCGGCCACGCCGCCGCCGTCGAGCGCGCCATGGAAGCCGCCAAAGCCGCCGGCGCCAAGCGCGCCCTCCGCCTGCCGGTCAGCGCACCCTTCCACTGCTCCTTGCTCGAGCCGGCGGCTCGCCGGCTGGCCGTGGATTTCGAGAAGGTTCGCTTCGCCGACTTGAAAATTCCCCTCATCTCCAACGTGGACGCCGCGCCGGTCGAAACCGCTGCCCAGGCCCGCGACGCCCTGCTCCGCCAGGTGCCGGCGCCGGTGCGCTGGGAGGAATCGGTGCGCCGTTTAATTTCGCTCAGCTGCGAGGTGTTCATCGAGGTCGGCCCCGGCAAGGTCCTGACCGGCTTATTGCGCCAAATGGATGCGCGTTTCTTGGCGTTATCAAACGTCGAAGACCGCGCCAGCCTCGAGAAAACCCTGGCTAGTCTCGCGGAGAAGGTAAAGGAAGCCCGGTAGCGCAGGTTGCGAGCTACCTGCGGCAGTTATAATCCCGGCGGCAGGTGCACTGCGCTCGAAATGACAAGAAAGACGGAGGCAGGCTCGTGACCCTCAAAGACCGCGTCGCAGTCGTTACCGGGGCCTCGCAGGGCATCGGCCGGGCGACCGCCGAGCTGCTGGCCGAGCGCGGCGCCCGCGTCGTGCTGACGGCGCGCAACGCCGAAAAGTTGGCGGCGCTCGAGGCGGAAATCCGCCAGAAAGGCGGCCGGGCGCTGGCGGTCACCATGGACGTGGCCCGCGAAGAACAAATCAAGGCCGGCTTTGCCCGCGCTCTCGAGCACTTCGGCCATGTTGATATTCTCGTCAACAACGCCGGCATCGCTCGCGACCAGCTGGCCGTGCGTATGAAGCGCGCCGACTGGGACGCCGTGCTCGAAACCAATCTCACCGGGGCCCATCTTTGTATCCAGCAGGCGCTGCCGGGGATGCTGCGGCAACGCTACGGGCGCATCATCAACGTCACTTCGGTGGTCGCCCGAACCGGCAATCCCGGCCAGGCAAACTACGTGGCTTCCAAGGCGGGCTTGATCGGGCTGACCAAGGCGCTGGCGGTGGAAGTGGCTTCGCGCAACATCACCGTCAACGCCGTGGCGCCGGGCTTCATCATCTCGCCCATGACCGAC
>CAYTXK010000444.1:0-1795 GCA_964441645.1 uncultured Acidobacteriota bacterium | reverse complement strand
TCTCCGTGCGGAAGTCATCCGGCCGGTCGCTCAAGCGGATGCCGCCGCGGGCCAGCCCCAGCAACCGCTCGAGGTCCTCCTGAGAGAAGGGCATGCTTTCGGCCGTGGCCTGCACTTCGACAAAGCGCCCCCCGCCGGTCATCACCACGTTCATATCCACCTGGGCGCGCGAGTCTTCTTCGTAGGTGAGGTCGAGGAGCGGCGCAGCGTCCACCAGGCCCACGCTGGTGGCGGCTACCGAATCAGTGAGCGGCAGCGAGCGCAGGATGCGCAGGTCAATCAGCCGCTGGCAGGCGAGCCCCAGGGCGACGTAGGCGCCGGTGATGGCGGCGGTGCGCGTGCCGCCGTCCGCCTGGATGACGTCGCAGTCGAGCGTGATAGTGCGCTCCCCCAGCGCGTCCAGGCGCGCGATAGCCCGCAACGAACGGCCGATCATGCGCTGAATTTCCTGCGAGCGGCCCGCCTGGCGCCCGCGCGTCGAATCGCGCGGGGTGCGGTGCGCGGTGGCGCGCGGCAGCATCGAGTACTCGGCGGTAATCCAGCCGCGCCCGCTGCCTTTGAGGAAGTGCGGCACGCTGTCCTCGATCGAGGCGGTGCAGATGACCCGCGTCGAGCCCACTTCAATCAGCACGCTGCCTTCCGCCGGGGGAATGAACTCCGGCGTCATCTTCACGCGGCGCAGCTGGTCCGCGGCACGGCCATCGGAACGCTTAAAGTTTGTCATCGGCACCGCGATTATAACAGAGGGTTGGTATTGGAGGCGGCGGGAGTCGAACCCGCGTCCGAAAAGCCTTGCGGCCAGGAGACTACATGCGTATCCCGCTTTCAGTTTTCGCGGCGGCGGTGGTAAGCGGGCAAAAGCCCGACGCCGCTAGCCCGGTTGGTTTCGCTGCCGACGGCCTCAGGCGGTGGCCGTCGTCGCTAGCCCGCTAGGTTGACGCCCTGGCCGCAGCCGCGGGCTGCCGCGGTAGGACGCGCTACTTAATTAAGCAGCGAGAGCCAACTGTGTGTTGGCAGTTCTGTTTTTCCACGCGATTACGGGCACGTGGAGCCCGGCATGCCTCCTGGGCGCTCCGGCTTCCGTCGAAACCGTTTCGCCCCCATTGCCAGTCAACAACAATAAGACTAGCAGGGAAGGCAGCCGTGCGGCAAGGTGTCGGCCACCATCAATGCTTGACACTCCCCGCAGGCTTTCTGATAATCTCAAAAAACTTGAGCGACGCGTGGAGGAGTGAGGGCGACACTGATGGCTGACAACCCCGCCGTGCAGCAGGCGGTAGCGCGTGCTGGGGACCATCCAGCGGCAACTCGGGGAAGTGCAGGGCTCCTTCGACCAGGTCAAGCAGACCCTGTCGGACGCCGAAGGCCAGGGAAGCACCGACCGCTTCGTTGCGCTCTTGCCCCCCTTGATGCACATGCAGGCCGCCGGGGCCGCCTTGGCGGCCTCAATTGAGACTGTGCTGCGCTTCGTCGGTGTTTCTGCCCAATGGACTGGCGTAGCCGCGATGCCCGTTCCCATGCAAGCGGCGGCCGCGCCCGCGGTGGTGGCTCCGCCTGCCATGCCGGCCGCGCCTCCCATTGAGGAAGCTCCCGCCCCTGTCGAAGAAGCCCCGCCGGTGATGGAAGCGCCCGCGCCCCCGGTTGAAGAGCCCGTCCCGGAGCCCGTCGCGGAACCTGCTCCGGCGGCCCCGGTGGCAGTTGACATCAACTCTCTCCCCGACGAGTTGCAGCAACTCCACAAGAAAGCCAAGCGCTTCGCCAAGGTCACCGTGCAGGAACTTTTCATGTACAAGAA
>CAYTXK010000443.1:0-1796 GCA_964441645.1 uncultured Acidobacteriota bacterium | reverse complement strand
CGCGAAAGGCCACTACGCCCGAGCGCGGAAACACGCGCAGCCCCTTGATCTTGGAAAGCTCGGTAATGACGTCCTCGGTGATGCCGTCGCGGAAGTATTCGTCTTCCTTGGCCCCGCTGAGGTTTTCGAAGTACAGCACGGCCAGCGATTTTTCCGCCGGCGCCGCCGGAGCAGCGACTCGTTCCAGGGCTTGCAAAACGTCGCGCATCGAGGCGGTGCGCTGCTCGGGCGACTTGAGGAGACAGCGCTCGATGCACTGCTCCCAGTCGGCCGAGACGTCGGGAACCAACTGGCGCAACGGGGTGGGCGCTTGGTGCAGGATGGCGTGCAGGATGTCAACGGCGGTCGAGCCGCGGAAGGGCAGCCGCCCGGTGAGACACTCATAGAGCAGCACGCCATAGGAGAAAATGTCGCTGCGAGCGTCGGCGGGCTCGCCGCGCAACTGCTCGGGGGACATATAGGGAACCGTGCCGCCCGTGCTCCAGCCGGCGGCGGTGCGAGTGACAAAGTTCTCTACCGTTTCGTCCTGTCCCCGCGGCCGCCCGGCAAAAGCCGCCAGCCCGAAATCCAGAATCTTCACCCGCCCCTTGGCGTCCAGCATGATGTTGCCGGGCTTGATGTCGCGATGGATGACGCCGGCCTGGTGGGCTTCGTTCAAGCCTTCGGCAATCTGCCGCGCGATCTGCCGCAATTGGGCTGAAGGCACAGCGCCGCGCAACAGCAGTTGTTTCAAGCTCTCGCCGGTCACCAGCTCCATAGCGATGAAGGGGGCCTCTTCGGTCTCGTTCACCTCGTAGATGGTGGCGATGTTGGGATGGTTCAGCCGCGAGGCGGCCCGCGCTTCTTTGAGCAGCCGCTTGCGGGCTTCCTGGTCGGCGGCGACCTCGGGCGGCAGGAATTTCAGCGCCACCTCGCGCTGGAGTTTCAGGTCTTCGGCGCGATAGACCGCGCCCATGCCGCCCTCGCCCAGCTTGACGGCAATCCGGTAGTGGGAAATGGTCTGGCCGATCATGCGGAAACAATCAGTCTATGCCGAATTGCCCTGATCGTTCAACCCGGTTCCTGCTTCCGCGGTTCCGCCCTACGCGGCAACTCAACCAGCAGCGCCCGCAGGGCGTCCGCGGCCAGTTGCGCGGCGTGGTGACTGGCGGGTGGCAGGCCGCCCAGCCCATCGGAAATGTTTTTGTCGGTAAGGGCCGCGAGTTCCTCGTGGCGGCGCCTCAGCATCATCTCGGTGAGCAGCGAGCCAGCCGCGATGGCAGGCACGCAGCCGGAGGCCTTGAAGCGCACGGCGGCGACCAGCCCGTTTTCGAGCCGCGCCGCCAGTTGCAGGATGTCGCCGCAGACGGGGTTGGTGACTTCGACGCGCACGGTGGCGTCGGGCAGTTCGCCCGCATGGCGGGGGTTTTGGAAATGGTCCATCACCTGCGGGGTATACATTTGTCCGCGGCTGTGCTGTAATAGCAGCGTTCGAGGGGTAGACTAGCAGAGATGCAGATTCCGCGCACGACCAGCGATTTCTTCTCCTACGTCCGCGCTGTCGCACGGCCGAAGCAGCTCGAGTCGATGTTCCTTTTCGTCACCTCGCGCTGCAACTCGCTCTGCCGCACCTGCTTCTACTGGGACCAACTGAACAAGAACCAGGACCTCACCTTCGACCAGATCCGCACCATCTCGGAAACCGCTCCGCCCTTCAGCAAGCTCTGGGTCTCGGGCGGCGAGCCCACCATGCGCGAGGACCTGGACGAACTCATCTGCACTTTCTACGGCAATAATCACATCCACACCCTGAACTT
>CAYTXK010000442.1:0-1796 GCA_964441645.1 uncultured Acidobacteriota bacterium | reverse complement strand
TGATCATGGCGTAGCGGCGAAGTTTGTTGTCAGTGGGAGTGGCGTGACGGAACTGCGCGATGCGGTCATCGGCCCCCATCAGCAGAACGGTGGGACGCAGGCCGCGCTGCAGCAAGGCATCGGACGTCATAGCCTCCATCTCGCGCTCGCTCATCCCGGGCTGAATCTTGCGCGCCACCTCGGCGACGGCGGCCGCGGCTTCGCGGCCGAGCCAGCGCAGGCGCCGCATCTCGCCTGGGAGCAGCGGCGTGCGCAGCGCCAGCATTTCCTTCTCAACCACGCGGAAGCCGGCGTAAGGCAAGTCGGTGGCCACCGGGCCGGAGGTCAACGAACGGATGATCTCGAGCTTGCGGTCGGGCGGGAGCTTGTCTTCGAACCATTTGTACTCGCGCAGCTCAAAGCCCAGCTCAGCAACTTCTTCGCGCACCAGGCGCGGCGATTCATTATTGGGGGCAATCAGGAAGCGGCGGCCGTCGGCCAACACCAGCAGCGAAGCGGCGCCGCTGGGGCTGCCGAGCACGATGTGGGCGTCGCCGCCGGCGGTGAGCCAAGCGAAATGGCGCACGTGCCCGAGCAGCAGCCCGCCGAGCTTCTCGCGCTCCAGGAATGCGCGCACCCGCCGAACTTTTTCCTCCATTTCCGCCTGCCGCTCAGGCAAGGTGGTTTGCGGAGGAGCCGTGGCCTTTTGCGCTCGCGCACCGGGCGCCAAGAGGGAAAACAGCAACAGACAACCCACGAGGGGGCCAAACGCAAGGTGATCGTTCACGGTGATTCCTCGCGATACCCCAGATGGGCCAGGGCGCGGCGGATAGATTCCGGGTCCACGTCCAGAACACGGATTGCCTCCGCGACTTCCCGCAGGTGGCGATTCAGCTTCTCGAGCTCCGCGCGGGCGCTCGAGGGATCGAGTGTGATGCGGCGACCCGTCTGCGCCGCCTCGATGAGCGGGTCGGGCGACCACCCGCCCGGCCAGGTCTTGTTGAGAATGCTCATCGCGGTTCGCAGCCGGGCCAACTTTCCCGGAACGCCATCGAGCAACTGCCGCTCAGCCTCGAGGGAGGCTGAGAGCTTGACCAGCACCTCAACTTTCGTCCGTACGCTGGTAGGAGGCAGGGTAATTACTGTCGTCAACGTATTACCGTCGTACCGCCAGCCGGGCGCCGCGCCCTCGGGAGAGAACGGCAAGGGTTCGCCGTTGAAGGTGACCGATTCGGGCGGCCAGGAGAGCGCCAGCCGCAGCTCATAACCCCGCTCGGTGAGCATGCCGGGATAACCGCCCTCGAGGGGAAGTATTTCAATCCTGCGCGTGTTCTCTTGCAGTCGCGAATGGCGGATCGTGGTCCACGTGAACTCATTCTGCTTGTAGCCGAGCGTGTTGCCCTGGTCGTCGTAGAGGCGCGTGGCGCCGGAATCTCCGGGAAAGATGGTGAGGATCAGAGGATCCACAGGCTTCTCGCCGGTGTGCCGCATCTTGGGCTGCAGGGGAATGATGGCTCCCGCCTTCACGTAGACGGGAATCTCGTCCACGGCAAAGGCGCGTTCGAGGCTGCTGGGGCCCTGGAGTTCGGTGCCCGTGAACCACTCGAACCAGGCGCCCTCGGGCAGCCAGATGTTTTTCACGGCCAGAAGATTATCGGACTCCACCGGCGTGGCGACCGGCGCCACCAGCAGGTCGTCGCCGAACAGGTACTGGTCTTTGAAATCGTAGGCCTGGTTGGCTTCGGGGTAGTCGTAGTACAGGGGCCGGCACAGGGAGACGCCGGTATCATAGGCGTGACGCGCCTGCGTGTAGATGT
>CAYTXK010000441.1:0-1797 GCA_964441645.1 uncultured Acidobacteriota bacterium | reverse complement strand
CCGCGCCATCGCCGAGGCCGTCCGCTCAACCGCGCCGCAAACGCAGCCGGGCCCTGTTCCCAGAATCGAAGTGGCGCAGCCGCAGCCGGCCGAGCCGCCCGCGGTGGAAGGGCGCGAGCCTGCCTCGACCCTCTACAGTAAGCTCCAGTCAGGACGCTTCGTGGTCTCGGTCGAGATTGACCCGCCCAAGGGTATCAACCTCGACCGCATCCTGGAGTCGGTCGAGCGCTTCCGCGCCTCCGGCCTGGTGGACGCGGTTGACATCAACAGCGGCACGCTCGCTCGCGTCGGCATGGACGCCATCATGCTCGCCGGCGCCCTCGAGCGCGCCGGCATGGAGACCATCCCCCATTTAACCACGCGTGACCTCAACCTCATCGGCCTCCAGGCCATGCTGCTCGGCGCCTGGTCGGTGGGCGGCGTCCGCAATGTCTTGGCCATTACCGGCGACCCGCCCGTGCTGGGCGACCACCCGGAAGCCAGCGGGATTTACGAAGTGGACTCCGTCGGGCTGGTGCGCATCATCGCGCGGCTGAATCAGGGCTCTGACTGGGCCGGAAAAACTCTCGGCGGCGGCACCCGCTTCGCCATCGGCGTCGCCTTGAATCCCACCGCCGACGACCTCGACGATGAGCTCCACCGCTTCCAGATGAAGGTTGAGGCCGGCGCGCACTTCGCCATGACGCAACCCATCTTCGACCCGGCCATCTGGGAGAGTTTCCTCAAGCGTCTCGGTGGCCCGCCGCCCATCCCCGTGCTTTTCGGCATCTGGCCGCTCACCAGCCATCGCTTGGCCATGCGGCTCAACAACGAGGTGCCGGGCATCGTCGTCCCCGAGTCCGTGCTCAAGCGCCTCGAGTCCGCCGGCAGCACTGCCCGCGACGAAGGCTTCCGCCTGGCGCGCGAGCTTTTCGCCTGGGCGCGAACCGCAGCCGCCGGCGCCTACATCATCCCGCCCTTCAACAAGTACGAAGAAGCCTTGGAAGTCATTGCGCCCTAGCGTGGGCCCTTACCGCACTCTCCGTTTGTCATTCCGAGGAGCCCCGCACCTTATCTGGCAGCGCCCATAGCGCAATCTCCTTCCTCGTTGGAAGGTGCGGGGCGACGAGGAACCTGCATTTCCCCTGAGCTCAGCTCAAAAGGCCACTTTCTTTCAAATAGACTCCCAGCGCTGACGGTTCTTGGCAGTGATAAACTTGGAGCCCGGCGCGCCTCCCCGCTTCCACGAAATCCTCCACATCGTCCACGTAGAGAATGTTCTCCGGAGAGGTCCCCAGCGCCGCGACGGCCCGCTCGTAGAGGGTGCGATTGGGCTTGCGCAGACCTTCTGTGCAGGAGTACAGGCGCACGGGAAACAGAGAAAACACTTCGAAGCGAGACTCGAAATGCTGCACGTGAATCGGGTCGGTGTTCGACAACAACCCCAGTCGCAGTCGCGGAGCCAGTGCGGCGAAAAACTCCTTGTCCAGGAGTGGTTCGGGCTCGAGCGCGCTGTTCCACGCCCGGCAGAATTCCTCATACGAGAGACGAAGACCCAAGCTGCCTTGGAGATGCCGATGCCACTCCTCAGGCGTCAGCCGCCCTTCCTGAAAAGAAATCATCTGGGAGTCGGCATCTATCGCTGCCATGACCTGCTCCGGCGTCATTCCCGCGCCGTTGCCGAGTATCCCGGCTGCCCGGCGAACATTGACGCGGAGGATTACCTGCCCGACATCGAACAGCAGCGCCTGGATGTCGTCTCCGCTGGTCATTACCACTGTCCAACGGGGTAGGTGCGGAGCCACTGGCTGGGTTCGT
>CAYTXK010000440.1:0-1804 GCA_964441645.1 uncultured Acidobacteriota bacterium | reverse complement strand
CCACCACGACGTTGATGAGTTTCTTCGGCACCACCACGGTTTTGACGATGCGCCGGTCCTTGAGCAAGCGGGCCACGCCCGGGTCGGCGAACGCCCGGCTCAGCACCTGCTTTTCGTCCAGCTCCTCGCTGACTCGCAGGCGGCCCCGCACCCGCCCGTTCACCTGGATGACGATCTCGAATTCCTCTTCGCGCGCCAGTTCGGCGTCGTACTCCGGCCACGAGGTTTCGGCCACGCTGCGCGGGTTGCCGAGTTTCTCCCAGAGCTCTTCCGCCAGGTGTGGCGCGAAGGGCGACACCAGCAGCACCGTCATTCCCAAAACCTCGTGGAGAACCGCCGGCGAGACGTTCTTCTCCAGCGGCTCGTGGGCGTACAGCTCGTTGACCAGCTCCATGATGAGGGCGATGGAGGTGTTGAAGTGCCAGCGAGCCGTGAAATCGTTCGACACCCGGCGCACGGTCTGGTGGGCCTTGCGGAGAACCTGCCGCTCGGCGCTGGCCTCGGCCACCGGGCGCGGATTGCCGCTCCCCACTACCGCTGGCGCGTGCTCCCTCAGCCGGCCTGCGTGCTTGGACACCAGCCGGTAGAGCCGCTGCAAGAAGCGGTAGCAACCTTCCACCCCCGCCTCGCTCCACTCCATATCTTTTTCCGGCGGAGCCGCGAAGAGCGTGAAGAGACGCGCCGTGTCGGCGCCGTATTTTTCAATCATCTCATCAGTCGAGACCACGTTCCCCCGCGACTTCGACATCTTGGCGCCGTCCTTGATGACCATCCCCTGGTTGAAGAGCCGCGTCACCGGCTCGCCGTGGTCCACCAGGCCCAGATCGCGCATCACCTTGCACCAGAAGCGGCAGTAAATCAGGTGCAGTACGGCGTGCTCGGCGCCGCCGATGTAGCGGTCAATGGGAAAGAAGCGGCGCACCTTCTCCGCCTCGAACGGCCCCTGGTCGTACTGCGGGGAAAGATAGCGGTAGAAATACCAGGAGGAATCGACGAAGGTATCCATGGTATCGGTCTCGCGCCGCCCCGGGCCGCCGCAGCCCGGGCAGGGCGTGTTCGCAAAGTCGGGCACTTGCAGCAGCGGGGAGAGGCCGACGCCGGTAATCTTGACCTCGAGCGGCAACACCACCGGCAACTGCTCCTCGGGCACCGGAACCGTGCCGCACTTCTCGCAGTACACGATGGGAATGGGCGTGCCCCAGTACCGTTGCCGCGAAATGCCCCAGTCCTTGATGCGGTAGAGCCTGAGCCGCTCAGCCAGGCCGCGCTTGGCCAGGTCGTCGGTCATTTTCTCCCGCGCTTGCTCGGAGCTCATTCCGGTGTAAGGCCCGGACTCCACCAGTTGCCCCTCGCCCGTGTAGGCCTCGCGCAGGGTCGCCCCTGACAACGGCTTCGAGTCCAGCGGTTGCACCACCACCCGCACCGGCAGGTGGTACTTCTTCACAAAAGCCAGGTCGCGCACATCATGCGCCGGAACCGCCTGCACGGCGCCCGTGCCGTACTCGAGCAACACAAAGTTGCTCACCCAGATGGGCACCTGCTCCTGGGAAAGCGGGTTGACCGCGAAGCGCCCGATGAAAATCCCTTCCTTCTCCACCTCGCCGGTCACCTGCGCGTGGCGGCTCTGCTGCCGCAGCCCCTCGACCGTGCGCGCGATACTCCCCGCGCCCGGCACCCCCGCCAGTAACTCATTCACCAGCGGATGCTCGGGGGACAGCAGCAGGGCCACCGCCCCATAGACGGTGTCGAGCCGCGTGGTAAAGGTGTCAATGGTTTTCTCCGAGCCCGCCACCGCCCAGCGCAC
>CAYTXK010000439.1:0-1814 GCA_964441645.1 uncultured Acidobacteriota bacterium | reverse complement strand
TTCCGCCAGGGATTCTCGGTTTCGCTGCATCGCAATCAGGTAATGCGAGTACCAGTGGTGCGCGGAGGCATAGCCAGGGTTCAACTCCAGGGCGCGCTGGAATTCTCTCTCGGCTGCCCCCCAGTCCCAGTCGTAGTAAAAGGTGGCAAACGCCAGGGCCGCGTGGGCCTCGCCCAGCGTTTCGTCTATGTCCAGCGCCTGGCGCGCGGCGGCTTTCCCCTTCTGCCGCCCCTCCTGGGGAGAAAGGTAGGCGCGGGTCGTTATGGTGTTGTACGCATCGGCAAGGCCCGCGTAAGCCAGCGCATAGTTCGGCTCGATCGCGATGGCCTGCTGGAAATACTCGAGGCTTTTCTTCATCCCTTCTTCGCTCCGCTTGTTCCAGTTGTAGCGGCCGCGGAGGTAAGCCTCGTGAGCGGCGGGGTTGACGGGGCGGGCGCTGGCCAGGCGCGCGTGTTCCTGTGGCGTCAGCTTGATTCGAATCTCGCTGGCGATGGCTTGCGCCACCTCGCTCTGTAAGGTCAGCACGTTGCTCAGGTCGCGGTCGTAGCTTTCCACCCAGAGATGCTTGTCGGTGGCGGCCTCCACCAACTGCACCGTGATGCGCACCTGGTTGCCGGCCCGGCGCACCGAGCCTTCAATGACGGCGTCCACACCCAACTCCCGGCCAATCTCCGACACGGGTTTCGGGGCCTGCTTATAGCGCATCACCGAGGTGCGGGAGATGACCTTGAGGGCGCTGATTCTCGCCAGGGTGGAAATCAGCTCCTCGTGCATCCCGTCGACGAAATACTCTTGGTCCGGGTCGCCGGATAAGTTCTCCAGCGGCAGCACCGCCAGCGAGCGGATTTGCGGGGTCTGGCTCCCCAGCCATCGCCCCCGCAACCCGCCAACGTCCAGGCCGAATAGCACTGCCAACAGAGCCAGAAGTACTGCGGCCGCACTCGCCACGAGCGTCCGCCGCGGTAGGCGGGCCGCCGGCCGAACCACCACCGCCGCCGCAGGACTCAGCAGCCGGCGCAGGTCCACCGCCAGCTCCTTGGCCGACTGGTAGCGGTTCTCCGGGTCTTTCTCCAAGCATTTGAGAATGATCCGTTCGAGTTCTGGCGGGATGGTCGGCCTCAGCGCCGTGGGAGCGGCGGGAGCGGAATGAAGGATGTCGCCGGCCAGTTCGGTGGCCAGCTCGGCGCGGAAGGGCCGCTGGCCGGTCGCCATCTCGTAAAGCACGCAACCCAGCGCATAGACGTCCGTCCGCGCATCCACGCTCCTGCCGCGCAACTGTTCGGGGGCCATGTAGGGGATGGTCCCCGAAACCGCGCCCGCTTGCGTCAGAGTCTCGCCAATCGTGGCTTCGTCGGCCCGCGGCAGCAGCTTGGCCAGCCCGAAGTCGAGCACTTTCACATCGCCCTGCTCGCTGACAAAGAGGTTCGCGGGTTTGATGTCCCGGTGCACAATCCCTTTCGTGTGGGCCGCCTCCAGCGCCTCGGCCATCTGCCTCCCGAGTTTCGCCACCTGCTCGGTGTCCAGCGGTCGCCCGCCGATGCGGTGCTTCACCGTCTGGCCTTCCAGCAGCTCCATCACGATGAATTGCTGCCCCTCGTGCTCGTCAATGTCGTGAATGGTGCAGATGTGCGGATGATTCAAGGCCGAAGCGGCGCGCGCTTCCCGCTGAAAGCGCTCCAGGGCCTGGCGGTCGGCCGCTATCTCTTCGGGCAGGAACTTGAGGGCTACCAGACGACCGAGCTTCGTGTCCTCGGCCTTATAGACCACACCCATCCCGCCCCCGCCCAGCTTCTCCAGGATGCGGTAGTGAGAAA
>CAYTXK010000438.1:0-1819 GCA_964441645.1 uncultured Acidobacteriota bacterium | reverse complement strand
CATGCGCCCGGCGCGGTTTGATTGGATGTTCTCGACCCGGTAGCCGGCGATGGCGGCGGTGGCGGGGTTGGTGCCGTGGGCGGAGTCGGGAATCAGGATGAGCTCGCGCGCGTCGCCTTGGGAAGAAAGATAGGCGCGGGTGAGCAGGACGCCGGTCAGCTCGCCGTGGGCGCCGGCCGAGGGTTGCAGGGTGATGGCGTCCATGCCGGTGATTTCGAGCAAGCAGCGCTCCAGGAGCTGCAGAATTTTCAGGCAGCCCTGGCTGACTTCATCGGGCTGGTAGGGGTGCTCGGTGGCCAGGCCGGCCAGGCGCGCCGCGACTTCGTTGACGCGCGCGTTGTATTTCATGGTGCAGGAGCCCAGCGGGTACATCCCCGTGTCCACGCCGTAGTTCCAGGTGGAGAGGCGGGTGAAGTGGCGGATGATTTCGATTTCGCTGACTTCAGGAAAATCCTCGATTTCGGCGCGCACTCGGGCGGCGCCGAGCGCGGCGCGTGCGTCCACGGCCGGGACATCGAGCGGCGGCAGGGAATAAGCGGACTTGCCGGGAGCGCTTTTTTCGAAAATCAGTGCTTCGCTCTGGGTTACGTGCGGCGCCGCCTTGCGAATGGTTCGGCTCATGCTCGCGGGGTGGCCAGGATTTCCTTGACGCCGGCGACGAAGCGATCGAGTTCCTCCCGCCGGGCGGTTTCTGTCACGCAGAGCAGCAGGGCGTTCATCGGATACCAGCGCGCCAGCTGAACTCCGGCCACGAATTTGCGCGCCAGCAGGCGCTCGTAGACCTCGGCGGCCTGGCCGGGCAGCTCGACCACAAATTCGTTGAAGAAGGGCGCCGAGAAGGGCAGGCGAACGCCCGACAGCTTCGCTAACTCCGCCGCCAGGTAGTGCGCTTTGGCCAGATTCTGCTCGGCCAGGGCCCGCAGGCCGCGCTGGCCATACACACAGAGAAAAATGGTTACCGCCAGCGCGCACAGCGCCTGGTTGGTGCAGATATTGGAGGTCGCCTTCTCGCGGCGGATGTGCTGCTCGCGGGTCGCCAGCGTCAGCACAAAACCGCGGCGGCCGTCGCGGTCAGTGGTCTGCCCGGCCAGGCGCCCGGGGAGGCTGCGGACAAATTTGTCTTTAGTGGCGATGACGCCGGCGTACGGGCCGCCGTAGCTCGGCGGCAGGCCGAGGGGCTGGGCCTCGAGCGCCACAATGTCGGCCTCGGCCGGAGGCTTGACCAGGCCGAGAGAAACGGGTTCGGTAATCGCCACGATGAGCAGCGCTCCCTGCCGGTGCGCCTGCGCGGCGGCCGCGGGAATGTCTTCGAGGCAGCCAAAAAAGTTGGGTGACTGAAGCGCGACGCCGGCGGTGCGCTCATCAATGGCTTTCGCCAGGGCGGCGGCATCCACGCGGCCGTCGGCCGCGGTGGGGATTTCGACCACGTCAATTTTCTGCCCTTCGAGGTAGGTGCGCAGGACATCGCGATACTCGGGGTGGACGCTCTCGGCCACCAGCACGCGCGGGCGCCCGGTCAAGCGCACGGCCATCAGCACCGCCTCGGCCAGCGCGGTCGAGCCGTCGTACATGGAGGCGTTGGCGACCTCCTGGCCGGTCAACTGGCAGAGCAGCGTCTGAAACTCAAAAATGGCTTGCAGGGTGCCCTGGGAGATTTCGGCCTGGTAGGGCGTGTAAGCGGTGAAGAACTCGCCGCGCGAAATTAGCGCGTCCACGACCACGGGGCGGAAGTGGTCGTAGGCGCCGGCGCCGAGCAGTTTGAAGTAGTCGGCGGCGTTCTCGCGGGCCCGCTCGCGAAAAAGCTCCAAGATTTCCGGCT
>CAYTXK010000437.1:0-1822 GCA_964441645.1 uncultured Acidobacteriota bacterium | reverse complement strand
GTGCCCTTATACGCTGTCGCTGCGCCCAGCGTCAACCGGCGGGCCGCTCCGCCCCGCCGGTGAGGAGGAGAGCGGTGAAGAAGCTTTGAGTGCAACAAGTAGTGTGATAGACTGAACGTCGGCTTTATCAAGTCAGGGGTGGGGGCGTCATAGCTCCAGCTCCTGAGCTTCGTGTTCGCGCGAAGGGGCGTCACTTCACACATCGCCTCTCGCGTGCGAGGCCAAGAGGAAAGCCGTTGGCCGCGGCCAGTCACGATTACCCGAGGGTTTGATGGCTCACACCAGTGTTGCGGAAATGACGCTCCGGGTCTTGCCGGACCGGGATCAGTTTGACTACGCCAAGGCCGGTTTTCTCCTCATCATTCATCTGGGGGCCATCGGAGCGTTCTGGCAAACAACCTGGGCCGCGGTGGGCGTCTGCCTGCTGCTACACGCCATCTTCGGCGGCCTGGGCATCTGCGTGGGCTATCACCGCCTGCTCACCCACCGCTCCTTCAAGTGCTCGCGGGGGCTGGAATACGCGCTGGCCGTGCTGGGCTCGCAATGCATGGAAGGCGGACCCATCGAGTGGGTCGCCAACCACCGCCAGCACCACCAGTTCCCCGACCAGCACGGCGACCCGCACTCCGCCCGGCAGGGTTTCTGGTGGAGCCACCAATTCTGGATGCTGTGGATTCCTTCCGAAGAGGGCCTAACCGAAATCGTCCAGCGCTATTCTCCCGACCTGCAGCGAGTGGCCTTCTACCGCTTCCTGGCTCGGGCCTATGTTGGGATGGCTGTGCTGGTAGCGGTGGGGCTCTATCTCCTGGGGGGCTGGCCCTTTGTGGTGTGGGGGACGTTCGTCCGCCTGGTTTTTACCTACCACTGCACCTGGCTGGTCAACTCCGCCAGTCACACCTTTGGCTATACCAACTTCCCCACTGAAGACCTCTCCACCAACTGCTGGTGGGTAGCCCTGTTCAGCTATGGCGAAGGCTGGCACAACAACCACCACGCCTTCCCCACTTCCGCCCGCCACGGGCTGCGGCCCTGGGAGCTCGACGCCGCCTACGGCTTCATTCGTTTGCTGAGCGCCGTGGGACTGGCATGGGATTTGCACACCCCGCCGGCCGAAAAACTCAAGTTCAGCGCCCCGTAAGGCGCTCCCGTCCCGGCCTCTGCACCTCGCCCCGCCTCAGTTCTAAACCTTTGCGCTCTGCCCGGCTCTCGATCTCTCGTGCTCTTCGAGGATCGCCTCGGCATCGAGAGTGATAAAGACTTCGTGTCCCACCACGATGCCTCCGCGGTCCAGCGCCCCGTTCCAACTTGCGCCGAAATCGTGGCGGTTGATCTTGGTGGTGGCCATGAAGCCGGCGCGCGTCTTGGGACCTTTGTCCACGCCATCTTCCCACCAGGGCGTCTGCCACTGGCCGAGGTATTGAACATCCAACGTCACCTTTCGGCTAATGCTGCGAATTGTGAGCAGCCCCGTCACCTTGTACTCCGTGTCCCCCACCACCTCGACCTCCTGGCTGCGGAAGATGATTTCCGGATGCTTGGCAACGTCCAGGAAATCAGCGCTGCGCAGGTGGTCGTCCCGCTGCGGCTCTCCCGTCCAAATCTCCCCCGCGGGAATGGTGACCTCCACCGAGGAGCGCTCCGGAGCCTGCGGGTCAAAATCCAGCCGGCCGCGCACGTTCTTGAAGTGGCCGCGCACCCAGGTCACCATCATGTGGCGGCAGCGGAATTCCGCGGCCGTATGGCCGGGTTCAAGCGTCCATTTCCCCATAGAAATATCCTCCCTCGCGCTTCTTCCTAATGGATTCTAATTCGATGAATGGTG
>CAYTXK010000436.1:0-1826 GCA_964441645.1 uncultured Acidobacteriota bacterium | reverse complement strand
CGTGGTCCGCGACTTCAATACCCGCATCGCCGTTTTCCCCTCGAACCTGGTCGCCAATCTTTTCGCTTTCAAGGCGCGCGAATTTTTCGAAGTCGCCGAGGCCGCCCAACGCGAAGCCCCGCGGGTCAGCTTCGAAAGCGGCGCCCGCTAGCGCCCAAAGGGGGGTCATGATGCGCCGGCGCGGATTGTTCGCCGCCCTCGCCCTGCTGCTTCTCGCCTTCGGCGCCCGCAGCGCAGTCGCCCGCGAGCTTGTTATCCAGAAATTCGAGGTCGAGGTCACAGTTTTCCCTGACAGCCACATCGAGGTCACCGAAACCCTGCGGCCGCGCTTTACGGGACACTGGAACGGCATCTACCGCACCATCCCGGTCGAGTACGAATCTCATGGGTTCAACAAAACTTTCTTCCTCGATCTTATCAGCATCACCGACGAGGACGGCCGCCCGCTCAAGTACGAGGTCAGCCGCGAGCGCCACTATCAGAAGTTCAAAATCTGGGTCCCGGGAGCGCAGGACGCCGTCCGGACGGTAATCCTCCGCTACCGGATCCCCAACGCGCTGCTCTTCTTCGACGAGCACGACGAACTCTACTGGAACTTCACCGGGGACGAATGGGAAGTCCCCATCGAGGCCGCCAGCGCGCGGGTGCTTCTCCCGGCCAGCGCTACCGGGGTGAGGGCGATCGCCTACACGGGCCGCTACGGCTCCACCGAGCAGGCCGCCGACGTCGAAATCAGCCGCAATGAAATCCGCTTCCGCATGCGCCGCGGGCTCGGCTACCACGAGGGGCTCACGGGTGTGGTGGGTTGGGACAAAGGCCTGGTGCACGAGCCGACAGGCGCGCAGAAGGGTTTTCTCTTCCTGCGCAGCAACTGGCCGCTCTTCGTGCCGATTGTGGTCTTCGGGTTGATGTACTGGCTGTGGCACACGCGCGGGCGCGACCCCCACATGAACCCCATTGCCGCTCGCTACGAGCCGCCGGAAGGCTTAACCCCGGGCGAACTGGGGACGCTGATTGACAGCCGCCCCGACATGCGCGACATCACCGCCACGCTAGTCGACCTGGCGGTCCGCGGCTTCCTGGTGATTGAAGAGAAGAAAGGGGCCAGCTTTCTGGGTCTCGAGTTTGGCCACGAATACAGCTTCGAGCTGCGCAAGCCGCGCGCAGAGTGGCAAGGATTGAAGCCACACGAACGCGAGCTGCTGGACTCGATGTTCGCTGGGCGCGACGAGGTCAAGCTCTCCGACCTTGAAAACAAGTTCTACAAAGATCTGCCGGGCATTCGCGACCGTATCTTCGAACAGTTGATGGCTCGCCGCTATTTCGCCGCCCGCCCCGACAAGGTTCGGAACCGATACGTCATCGTTGCGGTGGTGGTGGGCGGGCTGGCGGTGTCGGGTGGCGGGTTCATCGGCGGCCTCTTCGGCCAGCAGCCGACGGCCTTCATCCTCGCCGGCCTGCTGTCAGCGGGAATTGTTTTCGCCTTCGGCTGGTTTATGCCGGCGCGCACACTCGAGGGCACGCGAGCGCTGGAAGGGGTCATCGGCTTCGAAGAGTTCCTCTCCCGCGTCGAATCCGACCGCTACGAGCGCATGGTCAAGACGCCGCAGATGTTCGAGAAGTTTTTGCCCTACGCCATGGCCCTGGGGGTGGAAAAAAACTGGGTGCGCGCCTTCGAGAACATCTATCACCAACCCCCCCAGTGGTACCGGGGGGATTTCACCCACTTCCAGCCGCGCAGCTTCGTCAACAGCCTGAGCCAGATGTCGACCCGCGCCTCCAGTGTGATGCCATCCTCGCCCCGCAGCTCCGTCAGCTCCGGCTTT
>CAYTXK010000435.1:0-1828 GCA_964441645.1 uncultured Acidobacteriota bacterium | reverse complement strand
GTCGCTATTGCGGTCGCCGCCAGGAAGACGACGTGGCGGCGCTCAAGCTCGTCGGGAGGAATGTGAACCGCGCCCGGCAGGCGGACCGGATCCTCGGCAAAGGCCACCGAGCTGCGCAAATCCACTACCACCAGCGGCTCGCCCCCCGCCAGCTTCCCTTGCAGCTCCTCCGGCGTAATGCGCGCGATGCGCAATTCGCCCAGGAAGCGCTGCCGCTCCCAGTATTTCCAGCCGATGTAAGCCGCCAGCCCGCCGCCCAGGAGATAAACGAGGCCCGACCCGAGCTGCAGCGCCAACTCCGCCACGCGCTCCAACTGGCCGCTGAAAAGATAGCCTAGGCCGCCGAAGGCCCCCACCCACAGTACGGCCCCCGCCACATCCCAAGCCAAGAACCAGGCCGGACGCATGCGAAACATCCCGGCCAGCGGCGGTGCGATGGTGCTCAACCCGGGGATGAATTTGGAGAAGAGCAGCGTCCGGGGCCCGTGGCGCACGAACAGCTCCTCGGTGCGGCGCACACACGAGTCCGGCTCGAGAGAGATGCGGCACAGCAGGTTCAGCACCCGATGGCCGCGCCGCCGCCCGAGCTCGTACCAGATGAAATCCGCCACCAGCGCCGCGGCCAGAGCTACAGAGAACGCCGGCAGCGGCGATAGTTGCCCCGCCCCCACCAGTGCCCCCATCGCCAGCAGAATCGGGATGGCGGGAATCGGCAGCCCCACCTGTTCAATAAACACGGCCAGGAAGAGCACCGTGTAACCATGCTTCAGCAAAAATTGAACAGTCGGTTCCATCCTGACTTTGATTCGCGCCAGGCGCGGCGGGATTCGGCTTCGCGGCTCCGGCTTAGCTATTCGTGAAGGCCAGCGCGAGCTGCGGGTGGGCGGGGGCGAGCTTGGAAGTGGGCGGAACCTGGAGGCTAGAAAGCGATTCCTCATCAGGCCAGCGGTCAGACAGGTGATGTTTGGCGCGGAGCTCGTTCATCAGCGCCGAAATTCTTTTCCGGTAGGCTTCAGGCGCATAGCCGGTCTCGCAAAACCACTTTCGGTATTGCTTGCGCAGGCGCGGGAACTTCTCATCTAAGAACGGGAAGAATTTCTTCTGCGAGCTGGGCATCAGAAAAACCACGTTGGCGCACAAATACCGCGCGCCGGCTGCGGCGGCCGCCGCCACCAGCGCCTCCAAGTCTTCTGGTCGATCGGTGATTCCCGGCAGAACGGGCGCCACAAAAACGCCTGCCGTAACGCCCGCCTCATTCAACTTCCGCACCGCCTCCAGCCGCAAATCCGGCCGCGGCGCCCGCGGCTCCAACACCCGCGCCAGACGGAAATGGAGGGTGGTGAGGCTGAGATTGATATGTAGCCGGCCACTTCGGGCGAGTTCGGACAACAATACGACATCTTTCAACACTAGATTTGACTTGGTGGTGATGGAAAGGCTCAAGCCGCCGGGGGGGAGCGTGCGGGAAAACTCCAGCAAAACCTCCAAAATGGCGCGCGTTACACCGAAACGCCGCTCAGCAGGCTGGTAGGGGTCGGTGGCGGCGCCGATAGCAATATGCTGACCGAGAACCTTTTCCCGGGTCAGCTCGCGCCGCAAGAGGCGGGCGGCGTCGTCCTTGACGTAAATCTTGTTTTCGAACTGGGCGGGGTCAAGCTCCATATATTCATGAGTATAGCGGGCGTAGCAGTACTGGCAGCCGAATTCGCAGCCGCGGTAGGGGTTGATGGACCAGGGGAAGCCGACGCGCTGGCTGGTCACGCGGTTCAGGACGGAGCGCACCGGCAGGCGGAAGTATTCCACCCCCTTGCCTTCCAGCTCCCGGGGA
>CAYTXK010000434.1:0-1835 GCA_964441645.1 uncultured Acidobacteriota bacterium | reverse complement strand
CAGCCGTTGGGCCCCACGACGGCGGCTATACCGGTGCCGTTGAAGACGATGCGGGTGCGCTCGGCGAAGGACTTGAAGCCGAACAGGTCAACTCGACGCAGACGCAGCAAACGTGCCTCCTCTACCCGTACGTGTCCTGGCCGAGAACCGGAAGGCTGATCCCCGCCTGCCGGGCGGGCAGGCCTGAGAACGTTTGGCGGGTTTGGCACTGGCTAGCCTTACCCGAAGCGCTGCGAGACGCGGACGATTAACCTACCACGGCGCCGGGGGCTTGTAAAGGGGAAAGAAAAAAATCCCCGTTGCCCACCCGCTGCCGAGGCGTCATTTTCCCTCGCTGGGCACCACTCCCCCGGCCGGTTCGGGTTCGTGGCTGCCAGGGGGGGTGTCCGGCCGAACACCACGCTTTGCCGAGGGCTTGCGGCGGCCGCAGAGGGGGCATTTTTCGCTGGCGCGGATCCGTTGGCGCTGGAACCGTCTTCGTTCCGCTTTGTCGGCGCGGCGGCAGTCGAGCCCGCAGTAAATGGTTTGGAAGATTTTGGCTGGCGCTTGCTGTATGGGCTTTCGGCAACGGACGCAGTAGCGGATGGGGTCGGCCATAGGTGTCGTCGCAGACCGGGAATCGGAACCGCTTCCCGGGGGCCTGGTGAACGGCCCGGCAGGGGCCCTTCGCCGCGCCTGGCTCGGCTCAGGACAAGCCGGTAAGGCAATAAACCGCCTCAAGCAATAAACCATTTCCTGCCCTCATGTCTACGGTTTTTGCGGTTCTTGCGGTTTTTGCGTAGTAAAATTATTACCCCTTTGGATTCAGTTAGTTACAGGAGGGTAAAAATCTCCCTTTGTACAAGTCCGGACCCTAGACGTACCAGGTTACCCCTACCGGAGTACTATTGACGGTCGGCGTGAGAGGCGGTACAAATGCGCCCCTGGGGAGGAAAACCATGGTCAAAGGTTCTTTTCGCCGTCGGTTGGTTGTTATTCTGGCTGCGTGGCCAGCCGCCATGCTGGCAAATCATTCCTGGGGCAGTTTTCACTGGGCACGCACGAGCAACCCCTTCACGCTGAAGCTCGGTGATAACGTGTCGTCCGCCTGGGATGCGTATCTCGGTACCACTTCGTCTGATTGGAGCGTCTCTACCGAGCTGAACACCACCATCGTCGCGGGTCAGGCGAAGGGGAGAAACTGCCGGCCTACCAGTGGACGGGTAGAGGTCTGCAATGCGACCTACGGCAACAACGGCTGGCTCGGCTTGGCGCAAATCTGGGCCAGTGGCAACCACATCACCCAGGGCGTCGCCAAGGTCAACGATACGTACTTCAACACCCTGAAGTACAACACCCCGGGGTGGAGAAACCTGGTGATGTGCCAGGAGGTCGGCCATACGCTCGGTCTCGATCACCAAGACACGAACTTCGAGCCTCCAAACCTCGGCACGTGCATGGATTACACGGACGACCCGTATGGGCCGCCAAACAACGAGCATCCAGACGGGCACGACTATGACCAACTGGTGGCGATCTACGCGCACCTCGACAGCTCGACCACGATCAGCAGCGCGCTCGCCACAGGGCAGATGCCGCCGGCGATGGGCCAGATTGAGTTCGAGACGCCGGCCCAGTGGGGCAGGCTCATCCGGGGATCGCGCGACAGGGGCACATCGGTGTACGAGCTCGACTTCGGCGGCGGGCATAAGGTATTTACCTTCGTCATTTGGGCGAGGGAGGACGGCCGCTAGCTGACTAGCCGTTGGTGATCATCTTGTCTTCGGCGCGGCTCAAGCCGTGCCCCTCACAAAGACCGACGAGGAATCCAGAGTGCGGATTCCTGGCTGCTACCC
>CAYTXK010000433.1:0-1837 GCA_964441645.1 uncultured Acidobacteriota bacterium | reverse complement strand
CGGCAACATCGTGCTTGAGATCAAGAAAGAGGAGTTCGACCACATCTTCGACGCTGCCAAGGAAGACAAGGGCGCCCGCGCCGACACTGACCTCGACGCTGCCGCCCTGGCCGAGGTCGTCCGCCGCTACAAGAAACTTGTGGAAAAGCGCACCGGCAAGGCTTTCCCCCAAGACCCGCGCGCCCAGCTCAAAATGGCCCGCGACGCCGTCTTCCGCTCTTGGAACAACCCCCGCGCCCGCTCCTACCGCCGCATGCACAAGATCTCCGAGGCTTTGGGGACTGCCGTTAACGTCCAGATGATGGTCTTCGGCAATCTCGGAGACCGCTCCGGCACCGGTGTGGGTTTTACGCGCAACCCCTCCACCGGAGCCAAGGAGTTTTACGGTGAGTTCCTGATCAACGCCCAGGGCGAGGACGTCGTCGCCGGCATCCGTACACCTCTCCCCGTGGCCGAGCTAAAGCGGCTGATGCCTAAAGTCCACGAGCAGCTCCGGCGCATCGCCGGACGGCTGGAGCGCCACTACCGCGACATGCAAGACTTCGAGTACACCATCCAGGACGGCACCCTCTACATGCTCCAGACCCGCACCGGCAAGCGCACCGGGCGGGCGGCGCTGAAGATTGCCTACGACCTGGTGAAGGAGAAGCTCATCAAGCCCTCCGAGGCCGTGATGCGCGTCGAGCCGGCGCAACTGGAGCAACTCCTCCACCCCATCATCGACGACTCTCAGGAACTTAAAGTATTGGCTAAGGGTTTGCCCGCTTCTCCTGGGGCCGCCGTCGGGCAGGTTGTCTTCACGGCCGAAGAAGCCGCCAACCAGGGCAAGGATCGCCCGGTTATCCTGGTCCGCAAGGAGACAGTCCCCGACGACATCGAAGGCATGAACGCCGCTCGCGGCATCCTCACCGCCCGCGGCGGCATGACCAGCCACGCTGCCGTTGTGGCCCGCGGCATGGGGAAGTGCTGCGTGGCGGGCTGCGAAGCCATTCGCATCAACGATGAGCAACACCTCTTCCAGGTGGGGGGAATCACGGTGCGCGAGGGCGACTGGATTTCCCTCGACGGCACCACCGGCCGGGTGATTCTCGGCAAGGTCCGCACCATCGACCCCGATCCGCAGGGCGGGGAGTTTGCTGAGTTCATGAAGTGGGCCGACAAGGAGCGCCGGCTCGGCGTGCGCGCCAATGCTGACATTCCTCGCGACGCCCAGGTGGCGCGCCGCTACGGCGCCGAGGGCATCGGCCTCTGCCGCACCGAGCATATGTTCTTCGCCGAGGATCGCCTGCGCCACATGCAGGCCATGATTCTGGCCGATACCGAACCCGACAGGCGCGCCGCGCTGGCCCGCCTGCTTCCCATGCAGCGCGAAGATTTCAAGGGTCTCTTTAAGGCCATGGACGGCTTGCCGGTCACCATCCGCTTCCTCGACCCGCCGCTGCACGAATTCCTGCCGCGCCGGGAGGAGTTGCAGGCCGAAATCGCCCAACTCAAGGGGCAAGGAGCTTCGGCCGAACTGGCCCGCAAGCAGAAGCTGTTGCAGCGCGTCGAGGAGCTGCACGAATTCAACCCCATGCTGGGTACACGCGGCTGCCGCCTGGGAATCACCTATCCGGAAATCTCCGAGATGCAGGCCCGGGCCGTGTTCGAGGCCGCCTGCGACGCCACCCGGGAAGGGGTTAAGGCGATTCCTGAAGTAATGATCCCGCTGGTAGGGCATGTGCGGGAACTTGAGCTCCAGCGCGAGTTGGTGGAGAAGGTCGCCCAGCAGGTCTTTGCAGAAAAGAAGCGAAAAGTGCCCTATCTCATCGGCACAATGATCGAGCTGCCCCGCGCC
>CAYTXK010000432.1:0-1838 GCA_964441645.1 uncultured Acidobacteriota bacterium | reverse complement strand
TGAGCAATGCCCCCCGCCAGCCGCCCTACGGTTTCCATCTTCTGCGCCTGCAAAAGCTGCTGCTCCAGGCGCTTGCGTCCAATCCGCGCCCGTTCCTCGGCCAGCGCCCGTTTCACCGCGAACGGGAGCCGGGCAATGCGGTCCTTCAAGACATAGTCATTGGCGCCCGCTTTGAGGCACTCGACCGCTTTCTCTTCCCCCAGCGAGCCCGTAACCAGGATGAAGGGGGTCTCTTTGCCCAGCTCACGCAGGCTGCGCAGGGCCTCCAGCCCGTTCCAGGTGGGCAGGTTGTGGTCGGCCAGCACGATGTCATAGTCGTTGCTACCCAGGAGACCCAGGAACTCCTCCTCGGTGCTGGCCACGTCCGCGCTGACCTCCAGGCCCGAGCGGCGCAGGGAGTGCAAAGTCAGTTCCGCGTCCGCCGGCGTGTCTTCCAACAGCAGCAGGCGCAGGCAGTGCTCTGCTGTAAGGGCTGTTTTTAGGGAGGAGTTGGTCGGCATCGGGGTTATCCCTTCAGCGGCTCTCGAAGGCTTCGCGCGGCGGCGGCTGGTTCACCACCAGCCAGTACATCCCCAGTTGCTTGACGCTCTCCCGGAACTGGTTGAAGTCCACCGGCTTCTGGATGTAGCTGTTCACCCCCAGCCGGTAGCTTTCCACCATGTCCCGCTCCTCCCGCGACGACGTCAGCACCACCACCGGGATGGGCTTCGTCCGCGGATTGCTCTTGATCTCCCGCAGCACCTCGAGGCCATCTACCTTGGGGAGCTTCAGGTCGAGGAGAATCAGCCGTAGGTTGGGGTAGGTGTGTTGCTTGTCGGGCCCCTGGCCATAGAGGAACTCGAGGGCTTCCTCGCCGTCCCGCGCCACGTGAATCACGTTGCGAATCTTCTCGTTCTTCAAAGCGTGCAGGGTCAATTCCACATCGTCCTGATTGTCCTCGACCAACAGAATCTCTACTTCGTCATGGTTCATTCCTCACCTCCGGGGATTTGTCCTGGGCGGCCTCTCGCTCCGCCCCTTCGCCCGAGCCCAGCGTGAAGTAGAAGGTGGCGCCTTTCTCGAGTTCCGCTTCCGCCCACACCCGCCCGCCGTGTTTGTGGATGATGCGCTGCACCGTCGCCAGCCCCACGCCCGTGCCTTCAAAGTCCTCCGGGCGGTGCAGCCGCTGGAAGACCCCAAAGAGCTTGCCGGCGTACTTCATCGAGAACCCCACCCCGTTGTCGCGCACGTAGAGGACCGGCTGGCCATTCTCCGACTGCGCGCCTACCTCGATCACGGCCGGGTTCCGCGGCCGGCTGTACTTGACGGCGTTGGAAAGTAGGTTGACGAAAACTTGCTTCAGCAGCAGCGGGTCGCACTCCACGAACGGCAACTTTTCAATCCTCCACTCGATGGCCCGGCCTTCCGTTTCCGGCTTGAGGCTGCTCACCACGCCCTCCACCACCGAGTTCAACCCGCTTACCTGCCAGTTCACCGGCTGGCGCCCCAGCCGCGAAAAGCTCAGCAGGTCGTCAATTAACTGCCCCATATTCTGCGTCCCCTGCCGCACCCGGCTCAGGTAGCGCTGGGCGGTCGGGTCGAGCTGCGGGCCGTATTCCTCCAGCAGTATCTTGGAGAAGCCGTCCACGTGGCGCAGCGGCGCCCGCAAGTCATGCGAGACCGAGTAGGTGAACGCCTCCAGCTCCCGGTTGAGCTCGGCCAAGGCCGCCTCGCCCTGCTTGCGCTCGGTCATGTCGCGGGCCGCTGCGTAAATCAATCCCTGTTCGGGCACAGGGGTGGCTTTCCAGGACAACCAGCGGTAAGAGCCATCGCTGACGCGGTAGCGGTTTTCAAAGGAG
>CAYTXK010000431.1:0-1849 GCA_964441645.1 uncultured Acidobacteriota bacterium | reverse complement strand
ACGATCACGCCCACGTTCAAGCCCAAGAATTTGTAGATGGGGCCCATCCATTCGGCGTCGCGCTTGGCCAGATAATCGTTGACGGTGACAATGTGCACGCCGTAGCCCAGCAGGGCGTTGAGGTAGGCAGGCAGGGTGGCCACCAGCGTCTTGCCTTCGCCGGTTTTCATCTCCGCAATCTTGCCTTCGTGCAGGACTATCCCGCCCATCAACTGTACGTCGAAGTGGCGCAGGCCGATGGTGCGGCGGGCGACTTCGCGCACCGTGGCGAAGGCCGGCGCCAGTAGCTCGCGCAGGGCTTCTTCTTCCGCCGCCCGGCGGGCTTCGGCGTCCTCGATGTCGCGCAGGCGGTTGTCGAGCTGCTGGCGAAATTCGGCCGTCTTGACCGCCAGGTCGGTGTCGGAGAGCTCCTGGAGCCCGGGCTCGAGCGGCCCTATCGTGGCCACCAGCGGCTGCATTTGGCGAACGTCGCGCTCGTGCTTGGTGCCGAAAATTTTGGTAAGCAGGCTTTGCACGGTTAGTGTCGGTCTGCCTCGTCCAACAGAACATTGTAGCACGGGGGAAACGGCGGATTGGTTGACCGGCTCCCGTAGCAGCCCGGCCTGCGCCGGCGGAGCCGTGTGCTATGATGCTCGCCCGGAGCGCCAACGATGGACATCGTAAAAGGCAACATGGGCTGGATCGAAGTGGTCTGCGGCCCCATGTTCAGCGGCAAGAGCGAAGAGCTGATCCGGCGCCTGCGCCGCGCCGAGATTGCCCGCCAGCGCGTGCAGATTTTCAAGCCCACCATCGACGTCCGCTACTCTGATACGGAAATCGTCTCGCACAGCGACCTGCGCATTCCCGCCGATGTCATCAAGCACAGCGGGGAGATTTTGGAGAAGCTGGACCCGCGCACGGAAGTGGTCGGAGTGGACGAAGCCCACTTCCTCGACCTTGGCATCGTCGAGGTGGCGCAGCGCCTCGCTGATACCGGCAAGCGCGTGCTGCTGGCCGGGCTCGAGACCGACTACCTCGGCAAGCCCTTCGAACAAGTGCGCGAATTGATGACTGTCGCCGAAGAGGTCACGAAGCTCCTGGCCATCTGCGTCCGCTGCGGCAACCCGGCCAAGCACACGCAGCGGCTGGTGGCCTCGGGCGAGCGTATTCTGGTGGGCGCCAGCGGGATGTACGAGGCGCGCTGCCGGCGCTGCTTCGAGCCGCTGATGACCGAGAAGCCGGCGCCCGCCAACACCGAGAAGGCCAAGGCGTGATCCTCCCACCGGCGCCCTGATGCGTCTCCACGGCTACGCCCCCACTCGCATTGACCTGGCCGGCGGGACCCTCGACATCTGGCCGCTGTATCTTTTCCATCCCGGCGCGCTCACCGTGAATCTCGCCATTACCCGCTACGCTCACTGTGTGCTCGAGCCACGACGAGATTCACGCTTCGCGCTGGTTTCGCGAGACTCCGAGGAGCGCGAAGAATTTCCCACTCTTGCGGCTTTGTCGGTGGCGCCGCGGCACCGCCTGCCATTACTGGCGGAGCTCGTGGCTCATTTTGCTCCTCGCAGTGGGCTGACGTTGACCACATGGTCGGAAGCGCCCGCCGGCGCCGGCCTGGGCGGCTCGAGCGCCATGGCGGTGGCCATCTGCGCCACGCTCACCCGCTGGCTCGGACCGCGAATCCCGAAGGCCGAATGGATACCGGTGTCTCGCGACATTGAAGCCCACGTCCTGGGCGTGCCCACAGGCGAGCAGGACCATTACCCGGCCGTCTTCGGCGGACTGGGAGCCATCCACCTCGAGCCGGGACGCACTTGGCGCGAGCCGCTGCGGGTGGGCCTCAAAGCGCTGGAGAGCCGCCTTC
>CAYTXK010000430.1:979-1865 GCA_964441645.1 uncultured Acidobacteriota bacterium | reverse complement strand
CCGACGCGCACCAGCGCGGTGCGGAAGCGCTCCTGCATGGCGCGGTCGCGCATGCGCTCCAGCTCTTCGTTGACAAAGCCGACGAACGCCTCCATCTGCTGCTGGAGGTCGGCCATCTTGCCGCGCATGTTGAGCACCACCTCCACCCCGGCCAGGTTGACGCCCAGCTCGCGCGTCAAATTCAGGATGGTTTCCAAGCGCTCCATATCGTCTTCGGTGTAGAGGCGCGTATTGCCCTCGGAACGCGACGGCGTCAGCAGGCCTTCGCGCTCGTAGAGGCGCAGGGTCTGGGGATGGAGCTGGAAGCGCTCGGCGATGGCGCTGATCATATAGCCCACTTTCATCCGGCGCTTCCGGGCTCGCGGGGCCTTGCCTTCCGCCGAGCCGCTCGCCCGATTCGAGCTCGCTGTCTTACCGCGTCGCCGCCGCATAAATGTCTGCCCTCACGTCATCGCGTGTGAGTTTGGAAAAATCCTGGAGCATCTGCTTCTGGCGCTCATCGAGCACGCGCGGGAGCGCGATGCGCACCTCGACGTACTGGTCGCCGCGGCTGCCGCTACGCGCCGAGGGGGCGCCCTTCTCCCGCAAGCGAAACCGCTGGCCCGATTGTGTGCCCGGGGGAATCTTCAGCAAGGCCCGGCCGTCAATGGTAGGCACTTCGATTTTGGCCCCCAGGGCGGCTTCGCGCAGCGTGATGGGGACGATGGTGTAGAGGTCGTCGCCGCGCCGCTCGAAAAATTCGTGCGGGCGCACCTGCGTGATGATGAAGAGGTCGCCAGCCGGGCCGCCGTTCAGGCCGCTGTTCCCCTTGCCGGGCACGCGCACGCGGCTGCCGCTGGCCACGCCGGCCGGGATGCGCACCTCCAGAGTTTCCGCGCGGGCCAGG
>CAYTXK010000430.1:0-968 GCA_964441645.1 uncultured Acidobacteriota bacterium | reverse complement strand
TACGCGTCCCTCGCCCCGGCAGTGCCGGCAAAGGACGCGGGTGCGGCCGCTGCCCTGGCAGCGCGTGCAGGTGAGATTGAACCGCATGCGCCCGGCCTGCTGCGTCATCGTTCCCTTCCCCTGGCAGGCCGCGCAGGTGGTGGGCCCGCCGGTGGCCCCGGTGCCGTTGCAGCCCGTGCAGGCCTCCAGGCGCGAGACGCTGAGTTTCCGCACCGTGCCGCGGATGGAATCCCAAAAGCTGATCTCCACCTGGTATTCGAGGTCGTCGCCCCGCCGCGGCTCGCGCGAGGGCTCGGCCGCTCCGGCGCCGGTGAAGCGCGAGAAGAAGTCGCCAAAAATATCGCGGAAGCTCGCCGCTCCCCCGTGCCCGCCGCCGGGGTCGCTGAAATCAAACCCGCTGAAGTCGAACCCGCCCGTCCCCGGCCCCGGGCCCTGCCCGGGCTTGAGCTGGTCGGAGTAGAAGCCGTACTGGTCGTACATCTTGCGCTTGGCGGCGTCGCTCAAGACTTCGTAGGCTTCCTGGATTTGCTTGAACTTTTCTTCCGCCGCTTTATCGCCCGGGTTGACGTCGGGGTGGTAGCGGCGCGCCAGCCGCCGGTAGGCTTTGCGGATTTCTTGGGCGGAGGCGCCGCGCTTCACCCCCAGCGTCTCGTAATAATCGCGCTTGGTCGCCGTCGGCATCGCGGTTTACCGGTTCATCGGTTTATCGGTTGCTTGGCCGGCCAACCAATTAGCCATCAATTTACTTTTTTGTCGTCCATGTCCACGTACTCGGCGTCAATCACTTCGCTCTCCGGGCCCTTGGCCTCGCCGCCGCTCTCACCGGTCCCGCCGCCGGTCTCGCCGCCGCCAGCGCTGGCCTTCTGGTAGAGAGCTTCCGCCAGGCGGTGGCTGGCGCGGGTCAGGTTGTCCATGGCGGCGTTGACGCGCTCCCCGCCCTCGTTCAGGGCCTTGCGCGCCTCTTCGAG
>CAYTXK010000429.1:362-1870 GCA_964441645.1 uncultured Acidobacteriota bacterium | reverse complement strand
GCCGACGGGCAAGGTCGCCTTTTGGTCGGACGTCGAGCCTTATGACGTCAACCTGTGGGACCCGGCAACCAACACCTTCAGCGCGGTGGCGGGGCCGGGCTACATCCACTACTGCAGCGGGCACAGCTTCTTGGCGAATGGGCACCTGTTCGTGGCCGGCGGGCACGTGGAGAACAATGTCGGCCTGCCCAACGCCAGCATTTTTGATCCGTTCACAGAGTCATGGAGGACTGATCTGCCGGACATGAACGCCGGGCGCTGGTACCCGACCGCCACGACGCTCTCCAGCGGCGATGTGGTGGTGGTGTCCGGGGACATCGACCCGGTCACCACCAACTTCCTGCCCCAGGTCTGGCAGACGGCCACGAGCGACTGGCGCGACCTCACCGATGCCATCGCCGGCGGCACGGGGCTGCTCTACCCCTGGCTCTTTGTAGTGCCCAATGGCCAGGTCTTTCTCGCCGGCCATGACAAAGGCTCGAAGTACCTGAACACGGACGGGACGGGAGCTTGGACCTTCATCACCAATGCCATCGCTGCCGACCGCGACTATGGCTCAGCGGTGATGTATGCGCCCGGAATAGTTCTCATTATGGGCGGGGATGGGGATGTTAATAATGAACCTCCCCGGGACACCGCCGAGGTGATTGATCTCAACACTCCCAGTCCCACCTGGCGTGAGGTCGGCCGCCTCTCCGGCCCGCGGCGGCAACTGAACGCGACTTTGCTTCCCGACGGAAGCGTGCTGGTAACGGGGGGTAGCAGTGCAACGGGTTTCAACAACGCCTTTGCGCCCGTGTTCCACGCCGAGCTGTGGGATCCGGTCACGGAAACGTGGACCACGATGGCGAGCAACTCGATTTACCGCGGTTATCACTCCGTAGCCTTGCTGCTGCCGGACGGCCGCGTGGTCACGGCGGGCGGAACCCGCAGCTTCTTTGCCAACGCGGAGTTCTTCTCGCCACCCTATCTGTTTCGCGGGCCCCAGCCTACGATTGCCACGGCGCGCTCGGCGGTGACGTACAACCAAACATTCTTTGTGGGGACGCCGGACGCGGCCGACATCGCCCGGGTCACCTGGGTGCGGCTGTCTTCTGTGACGCACGCCTTCAATCAGAACCAGCGCTTCAATGAGCTGGATTTCGCTCCGACCGAGGGCGGGGTCGAGGTCACGACGCCGCTCGATGGCGCGCTCGCGCCGCCGGGACACTATCTGCTCTTCCTGCTCAACGCCGACGGCGTGCCGTCCATCGGCAAGATAACGCGCATTGAAGCCGCTGACCCGGTGCTGCTGGCGCCGGCGGCCCCGCTCGACCTTGCGGCCACCGCGGTTTCAGGAACCCAGATTGATTTGACCTGGACAGACACTGCCAGCGACGAAGAGGGTTTCCTCATCGAGCGTTCGCTCGATGGCGCGACGTTTCTGGAAGTCGGCGAGGCGGGCGCCAACGCCACAAGCTATTCCGACCTGGGCCTCAGCGTGGACACGACCTACCATTACCGGGTAC
>CAYTXK010000429.1:0-352 GCA_964441645.1 uncultured Acidobacteriota bacterium | reverse complement strand
GAGCGTCGGCCTTTTCCAACACCGCCTCGGACAGGACCCCGGCCGTGCCGGTGGCTCCCAGCGGGCTGACCGCCACCGCGGTTTCGACCACACAGATCAATCTCGCCTGGACGGACAATGCCACCAATGAAGTGAGCTATCGCATCGAGCGCTCGCCGGACGGGAGCGCGTTCGCCGAGATCGCGAGCGCCGGGGCCAACGCGACGCAGTACATGGATGCCGGTTTGACTGTCGGGGCCACGCGCCACTACCGCGTGCGGGCGGCGAACGAGGATGGATTTTCGGAGTTCACCAACACGGCGAACGCGAGGACGTTCCGGCCCTTCGCCGAAATTTCAGCCACGAGCCTGAG
>CAYTXK010000428.1:0-1874 GCA_964441645.1 uncultured Acidobacteriota bacterium | reverse complement strand
TCCTCCCCCAACTCAACCCCGATGACATGCGCCCGGGCCACTCCGGTATCCGTGCCAAGCTGGTCCCTCCGGGCGAGCACGGTCACGGCGACTTCGTCATCACCCGCGATCCCTCGTTCCCTCACGTTATCCACCTCATCGGCATTGATTCTCCTGGTCTGACCTCCGCGAGCTCCCTGGCCGTCCATGTAGGAAGACTTGTAAGCGAATCGCTCCGCTAGTGGCCCCCGATCCCCACAGACTGTTTGCCTTGACACCCCTGGCCCCTCAACTTTACGATGAGGCCGAAACTTATCACTGACCTCTAGCTCTAACGCGAGAGATGAATCCATGAGATCTCCTTCTAGGCTGTTGACCTGCACCTGCCTTGCTCTTGCCCTGCTGGTGGCTCCACTGGTGTGGGCCGCCACGCAAAATGCCATCATCACCGGAAGCGTCTTTGACCAAGGCGGGGCCCCGGTCGCCGGCGCCACCATCCGCCTGTCGAATTCCTCCACCGGCTTCGACCGCTCACAGACTACCGACAGTTATGGTACCTACACCTTCGCCAACGTCCCTCCGGCGGAGGGCTACGTCGTCTCCGTGGAAGCCTCAGGCTTCGCCACCGTCACCCGGCCCGGCCTCACTGTCGCCGTCGGCGACGCCAAGCTCGTGCTGCCCGCCTTCTTCGTCCAGCCCGCGGCGCAGGCCGGCGCCGCGGTGGAAGAAAAAGGAGAGGAGCGCACCGTCACCCTCGATCTCGTCAGCTCCACGCTGGGCGGCGTCATTGACAGCCGCTCCGTCCGCACCCTGCCCCTGGCCAACCGCGACTTCCTCGACCTCGCCCTGCTCATCCCCGGCGCCTACCCGGTCGAGCAAGGCTCGGAGCTCGAGGGCGCCTCCCTGGTCGTCAACGGCGTGCGCGCCAACATGAACAACTTCCTGCTCGACGGCGCCGACAACAACGACTACACCATCAACCAGTCGTTGCCCTTCCAGATTGTCGAGGCGCTGCAGGAGTTCCGCGTCCAGACCAGTAATTCCAATGCCGAGTTCGGCCGCAGCGCCGGGGCGCAGATCAACTCCGTCAGCCGCTCCGGCGGCAATGAGTACCACGGCACCCTCTTCTGGTTCAATCGCAACGACGCCTACAACTCCGACAACGCCCTCTCCCACCACCGCGGCGGCACCTTTGACGCCTTCGCCCAGTCCGGCCGCATCGATCAAATTCTCTTCGGGCCACTGACCTTCTTTCCCACTCCCGTGCTCTCCGACCCTCTCCTCAGCGGTATCTTCCAGGGCGGCCGCGAGACCGACCTCAACCAGAACCAGTTCGGCGCCAACATCGGCGGGCCCGTCGCCAGGGACAAACTTTTCTTCTTCTTCAACTGGGAGAGCTTCCGCGCCGACAACGACCGCCCCACCTTCGAGCGCGTTCCAGGTACCTTCTTCCGCGATTCGGCCTTTGCCGTTGACCCCAGCACCGCCCGCGCCAACGCCTTCTTCAACCTCTACCCCGCGCCCAACGTCCCCACCGGCAGCGTCAACGACGCTTTTGGCAATCCTTACAGCGACCCGGAGTTTGGCGACGTCTTTCTCAACGCCGCGCTATTTACCGGCGAGTCCGACAACTTCACCGACACCGACAACTACCTGGGACGCATCGACTGGCTGGTTAGTGACCGCGCCAGCATGAGCTTCAAGCACAACATCCAGCGCATTGCCCAGGAGCAGGGCGGCTCCTTGCAACGCACTTCCAGTTACCGCGGCAACGGCGCCCGCCTCTCCGGCCGCAACCAGAATTTCAGCTACAACTACCTGCACCAGGTCAGCGACCGCGCCCTCAATGAATTCCGCTTCGGCTGGAACCGCTTCCGGCTGGACACCAACTCGCT
>CAYTXK010000427.1:0-1875 GCA_964441645.1 uncultured Acidobacteriota bacterium | reverse complement strand
CACTATGTGGACGACGTCGCGCTGCCGGGGATGTTGCACGCCGCCTTTCTGCGTAGCCCGCACGCCCACGCGCGTCTGCGCAAGATTGACCTCAGCGCCGCGCAAAAAGCGCCCGGCGTGGTGGCGGTGCTGACGGGAAAGGACCTCGTCGGCAAACTCGGCTTCGTTCCCGTCGCGGCCGATCTCCCCGAACTCAAGATTCCCCCGCACCCGGCGCTGGCCGTCGACAAAGTGCGCTACGTCGGCGAACCGATAGCGGTGGTGGTGGCGGAGGACCGCTACAACGCAAGGGACGGTGTTGAGCTGATTTTGGCGGACTTCGACCCGCTTTCGGCCATAGCGGACGCCGAGAAAGCCCTGGAAAAGGGCAGTCCGCGGGTGCATGAGCAGTTCAAGGACAACCAGGCCTGCTTATGGAAGCTCGAGGGCGGCTTTCCCGAAAAAGCCTTCGCCCAGGCGGACCGCATCGTCCGCCAGCGCTTCCTGAACCAGCGGCTGATTCCGATGGCCATGGAGCCGCGGGGGGTGCTGGCGCAGTATGACCCCGGATCCAAGCAGCTCACCGTGTGGACCTCGACGCAAATTCCCCACCTGGCCCGGACGCAGCTTGCCGTGATGGTGGGGATGCCGGAGATGCAGGTGCGGGTGATTACGCCGGAAGTGGGCGGGGCTTTCGGCAGCAAGCTGAACGTCTATGGGGAGGAAGGGGTGGTCGCTTACCTTTCAATGCTGCTGGCGCGGCCGGTGAAATGGATAGAGAGCCGCCGTGAGAACTTCCAGGCCACCATCCACGGGCGCGACCAGATTGACGACGTGGAAGTGGCGGTGAAGAAGGACGGCACCATCACCGCGCTGCGGGCGCGCATCGTGGCCGACCTGGGCGCCTACCACCAGTTGCTCACCCCGGCCATTCCTACGCTGACCGGGCTGCTGATTCTGGGCGCTTACAAGATTCCGGCGGTCTCGGTGGAATACGTGGGGGTGTTCACCAACAAGATGGCCACCGACGCCTACCGCGGCGCCGGCCGCCCGGAGGCCACCTTCCTCATCGAGCGGATGATTGATCTGGTGGCACAAGAGCTGGGCAAGGACCCGGCGGACATCCGCCGCAAGAATTTCCCCCAGGCCCAGGATTTCCCCTATGCCACGCCGACCGGAGTTATCTACGACAGCGGCGACTATGCGAGGGCGCTGAAAAAAGCGCTCAAGATGGTCAACTACGAGAAAATTCGCCGCGAGCAGAAGAAGCTCTGGAAGCAGGGCCGCTATCTCGGCATCGGGCTTTCGAGCTACGTGGAGATTTGCGCGCTGGGTCCTTCGTCGGCGGCGCCGCCGGCGGTGGGCTGGTGGGAGAGCGCCACGGTGCGCATCGAGCCCACCGGCAAAGTCACCGTGCTCAGCGGCTCGAGCCCTCACGGCCAGGGCCAAGAGACGAGCTTCGCGCAGATTGTGGCCGAGGAGCTGTGCCTCACGCCGGATGACGTGGTCGTCCTGCACGGCGACACGCTGGCGGTGCCTTACGGCATCGGCACTTTTGGCAGCCGGGCGACGGCCGTAGGCGGAACGGCGGTCTACCGCGCGCTCGGAAAACTCAAGCAGAAGATGGCCCGGCTGGCCGCGCACCTGCTGGGAGTTCTGCCCGAGCAGATTGTCTTCCGCGATGGGGTGTTTGCGGTCAAGGGCAAAGCGAGCCAGAAGAAAACGCTGCAGGAAATCGTGGGCGCGGCCTACACGGCGAAAACGTTGCCGGCGGACTTCGAGCCCGGCCTGCAGGCGACGACGTTCTACGAGCCCTCGAACTTTACTTTTCCTTTTGGCACCCACGTCTGCGTAGTCGAGGTGATGCCGGAGACCGGCGACATCCACATCCGCCGC
>CAYTXK010000426.1:0-1878 GCA_964441645.1 uncultured Acidobacteriota bacterium | reverse complement strand
CTTTCGCGGTCGAAGTAGGGAGGATAATCCACGAAGAAGTGCCGCACGCCCCCGAGGGTTTTCCCTTCCTGGATATCTACAACGTGAGAGAGGTGGCCGAAGGAGACGCTGAGATTGGGGACAAGGAGTCGTCCGGGGTCGGTGTGGCGGTAGCGCGGGAGGAAGACGCTGACCTGATGCCCCCGGGAGGCCAGCACGCGGGGCAAGGCGCCGACCACGTCCGCCAGGCCTCCGGTCTTGGAGAACGGCACACACTCGGAGGCGATGAAGAAAATATTCACCAGGGTCTCCCGGAGCGGCGCGGCGGCCGGAGATCAGGAGTGTGTATCAATCTGAGCGCGCTGCAGGGTGCCGCTGAAGTCAACATAGACGGACTTCCACTCCGAGAAGACGTCGAGGCCGGCGATACCCGCTTCGCGGTGGCCGTTCCCGGTCTGCTTGGTTCCTCCAAAGGGAAGCTGGATTTCGGCGCCGATGGTGGGGGCGTTGACGTAGACGATGCCGGTGTAGATATCCCGCATGGCGGCGAAAGCCTTGTTGACGTCCTGGGTATAAATGGATGAGGAGAGGCCGTAGATGACGTTGTTGGCGATTTCGATGCCCTGCTCGAAGGAGTCGATGGGCATGACGGAAACGACCGGGCCGAAGATCTCCTCCTTGGCCACGCGCATCTGCGGCGAGCAGTCGCCGAAGAGGGTGGGCGCATAGAAAGAGCCGCGGTCGTGATCGCCCCCGGTCACGGGCGCGCCGCCGCAGAGAAGCCTGGCGCCTTCGTTCTTGCCGATTTCGACGTACTCATGGACGCTCTGCCGCTGGCGGTCGTTGACGCACGGACCCATCTCCACGGACGGGTCGAGTCCGTTGCCGACCTTCAAGCGGCGAGTGCGATCGACAAACTTGTCCATGAATTGCTTGTACACCCTCTTGTGCACGCCCACTCGACTGGCGGCGGTGCAGCGCTGCCCGGTGGTGCCAAAACCGCCCCAGAGGGCGCCGTCCACCGCGAGGTCGAGATTGGCGTCGTCCATTACGAGGATGATGTTCTTGCCGCCCATCTCCAGGTGGCAGTGGCGGAAGTCGGGCGCGCAGGCTTTGGAGACTTCGCGGCCTATTTCGGTGGAGCCGGTGAACGAGATAACGCTGACATCGGAGTGAGTCATCAGGGGCATGCCGACACTTGCGCCGGAGCCGGTGATGAGGTTGATGACTCCCCTGGGCAGGCCGGCCTCGTTCAGGATGCGGACGAAGTTGTAGGCCGAGAGCGGCGTGTCCGAGGCGGGCTTAAATACCACGGTGTTGCCGAGGACCAGCGCCGGGAAAATCTTCCAGGAAGGAATCGCCATGGGGAAGTTCCAGGGGGTAATCATCCCGCAAACTCCCATGGGCTGGCGGACGCACATGGCGAACTTGTTGGGCAGCTCGGAGGGCACGGTGTAGCCAAACTGGCGGCGGCCCTCGCCGGCCATGTAGAAGCCCATGTCGATGGCTTCCTGCACATCGCCGCGGGTTTCTTTGAGGATTTTGCCCATCTCGCGGGTCATCTCGCGGGCCAGCTCTTCCTTGCGCTCAACCAACATCTGGGCGGCGCGGAAAAGAATTTCGGCGCGGCGGGGCGCCGGGGTCAGCCGCCAGCCGTTGTAGGCGGAGCGGGCGGCGCCGACGGCTTCTTCGAGGTCGCACTTGTCGGAGGCGGGGAACAGTCCAACAACATCTCCCTTGTCGGCGGGGTTACTGTTTTCAAAGGTCTTGCCGGAGCGCGCCTCTACCCATTCCCCGTTGATGAAGTTCTTGTAGAGCTTGGGGGCGGCCATGCGAGCTCCTTGCCTGCTGGGGACGCGCGACCAGAGCAAGCGCGCACCAAGGAATGAAAAAAGCAAT
>CAYTXK010000425.1:0-1888 GCA_964441645.1 uncultured Acidobacteriota bacterium | reverse complement strand
TCAGCCGGCGCGCCGTCACCAGGTCGTCGTTGGTATAGGGCAGAACCACAAAGTCCTCTTTGGCCAGAACGCGCGTAGCCTCGACCAGGGCGACCACGTCGGGGAACAGGGTGTCCGGGTCGCCAATCACTTCGAGCTTCACCCAGTTCGAGAGACCGACTTCGCGCGCCAGCCGCGCGGTACGAATGGCTTCTTCGGCCGTGTAGCAGCCGGCGGTGTTGGGGAGAATAAAGAACTTCTTGCGGTCAATATAGTCGAGCAGAGACTCCTTGGTCTTGTCGGTCAGGTTGACGCGGCGCACGGCCACCGTCACCATCTCCGCGCCCGAGGCCTCGTGGGCCCGGACCATCTCCGGGAGCGAGCGATACTTCCCCGTGCCGATAATCAGCCGCGAGTGGAAGGGTCGCCCGCGAATTACGAGCAGGTCGCTGGCCGCCACGGTCTGGGTGGTCGCCATCTCTTTCTTCTCCTCGATTCATTCTACGGTGGGGTCGGGGCGAACGCAACTCAGGCCGAGGCTGCCGCTTCCTCGGCATAGAGCGTCTCGATGAGGTCGTGATAGTGCTCTTCCACCCTCCGCCGCCGGATCTTCTGCGTGTAAGTCAACTGTCCCCCGTCGAAGGTGAAGTCTTTGTCCACCAGAGCAAAGCGCTTCAAGCGCTCGTACTGCGCCAGGCCGTCATTCACCTTTTCCACCTCGGCGGCGATGAGGGCGCGCACGGCCGGGTGCGCCAGCAGCTCCGCCGGAGAGCCGGATGTGATTCCGCGCTCCCGGGCCATCCGTTGGAGTGCCGGCACATTCGGCACTACCAGCGCCGCGGCGTACTTTCTACGGTCTCCGATCACCACCGCGTTCTCGATATACGGGCTTTGCCGCAGGCGGTTTTCAATGGGCTGCGGCGCGATGAATTTACCCCCGGCAGTCTTGAGCAAATCTTTCTTGCGGTCGGTCACGGTGAGGAAGCCGTCGGCGTCGAGGAAGCCGATGTCGCCGGTGTGGAACCAGCCGTCGCGCAGCGCCTCGGCGGTCTCCGTCTCCATCTTGAAATAGCCTTTCATCACGTGCGGCCCGCGGGTGAGGATTTCTCCGTCCTCGGCGATCTTGACCTCTACGCCCGGAAGCGGCGGCCCCACTGTGCCCAGCTTGGTCGCCCCGGGGAGATTGACCGCAATGACCGGCGAGGTTTCTGTCAGCCCGTAGCCCTCGAGAATCGTCATCCCCAGCGCGTGGAAAAACTCATTCAACTCCCGCGCCAGCGGCGCCCCGCCCGAAATGAAGCAGCGCAGGCGGCCCCCCAGTTGTCCCCTCACTTTTTGATAGACCAGCCAATCGGCCACCCGATAGCGCAGCGCCAGCCAGCCGGGCATCGGCTTCTGCGCCAGCCGGTACGGGGTCGCCTGCCGCCCTACGGCCATCGCCCAGTCGAAAAATGCGCGCTTCACGGCTGAGCGCTGCCCTACAGTTTCCATCAGCCGTGCGTAGAACTTTTCGAAAAACCGCGGCACGACTGCCATCACCGTGGGCCGCAGCTCGCGCAAATTCTTGGTCACCTTGTCGAAACTCTCGGCGTAGGCAATCGAGGTTCCGCCCTGCAGGTAGACGTAACAGTTGGTGCGCTCGTAGATATGGCAGAGAGGCAGCATCGAGAGCGCGAGATCAGCCGGTGTGTTGCCTAAGACCGCCCTGTTGGCCGCGGCGTTGAAAGCGAAATTGTGCTGCGTGAGCAGCGCACCCTTGGGCGTGCCAGTGGTGCCCGAGGTGTAGATGAGGCTGGCCACATCGTCCGGCTGGTGCGAGCGCGCCTGGCGCTCGAAGTCCTCGACCACGCTCTCGGCCACGTCCGGCCGCGCCAGCGATTCCCACCCCAGCACCTGCGCGCTTCCGGCT
>CAYTXK010000424.1:0-1905 GCA_964441645.1 uncultured Acidobacteriota bacterium | reverse complement strand
TCGACTCCCACTCCACGCGATAGCGGCCCTCGTAACGGTCCCACAGATGCTTGACGTAGACCACCTGCTTGCCCTCGCGCTCCACCACCCAGTCGAAACGCAGGTAGCGCGTCTGCTCCCAGCCTCCCGGCCCGCCCATGGCCTTCATCATTTCGTCTACCACAGCGGCGGCGCGCGCGTCGGCAGGCGCCTGCGCCCGGCCGGCCACCCCGGCCAACACCACCACCAGCAAAAACAGCAAGGTTCTGCGCATCGGATTCCTCTCCTGGAAAAATTCCGCCTATACTATACTCTCCGGCTTGACGCGGAGCAATCCGCCCGCACAGCGCCGCCTATGACCAAGTCGCGTCTGGAACTCCTGGAAGAATTCGCCGCCCTACGCCCCACCGATTCCTTCTCCCACTTCGGGCTGGCGATGGAGTACGCCAAAACGGGCCGGGCCGAAGAGGCGCTCGCGACCTTCCACAATCTGCTCGGCTTCAACCCCGACTACACCGCCGCCTATTACCACGCCGGCGTGCTGCTGGCCAAGCTGGGGCGCGCCCAAGACGCCCGCCAGATGCTCACTCGCGGCCTTGAGGTCGCCGCCCGCCTCAACGACTTCCACAAGCACAGCGAGCTCCAGCAGGCCCTCCACGACCTGCCGCCCGCGCCTTAACCCGCCGTCGGCGGGCCTGGGCGCACCCACCACGCCAGAGAGGCTTCTACAAACGCAGGAAAGAGCTTCCGCATCCCGGCCGCCAGCCTCAGCCGCCAGGGAATGATGATCTCCCGGCGCCCGCGGCGCACCGCTCGCAGAGTAGCCGCGGCGACCGCGTCCGCCGAGAGGCCGCCCACGTCCTGGCGCCCCAAAACCGCCGGCAGGTTCTTGCTGTCACGGTAGGCGGCCTGGTGAAAGCGCGTCCGCACGCGCCCGGGGCAAACGGTCACCACATGCACCCCGGCCTGCCGCAATTCCATCCGCAGCCCATCCGAGAAAGCGTTGAGGGCGTGCTTAGTGGCGCAATACTGGGTCATGTAGGGCACCACGATTTTCCCCGCCACCGAAGAGATATTCACCACCACGCCGCGGCGCGCGCACAAGTACGGCAGGGCCGCCCGCGTGCAACGCACCGCGCCGAAAAAGTTCACCTCCCACATCTGCCGCAAATGTTCCCAGAGAATCTCTTCCGTCAGGCCGTAGAGGCCGAAGCCGGCGTTGTTGACCAGAATATCAATCCCGCCGAAACGTGTTGCGGTCCGCTCAATCAAGCGGTCAATCTCGACGGGTTGGGTCACATCGGTGGGTACCACCAGCGTCCGCTCGGCGTCGAGGCTGGCGGCTACAGCCTGGAGTTGTTCCTCGGAGCGCGCCGCCAACACCACCCGCGCCCCTTCCCTCGCCAGGTGCCGGACCAGGGCCTCGCCGATGCCCGACGACGCCCCCGTAACAATGGCTACACGATTCTTGAAGTTCATGGCACCCTCACGCGAACAGGATTCGCTCGCGTGCCCTTTCTACGTTTCGGCCCCGCTCTGAGTCAACAACAAAGCTCCCCCGCGAGCGCTTCCGCCACTTCGCGCATCGAATAAGCGTGAATCGCGCCAGCCGCTTGTGCCGCCCCCTCACTCGACTATAATGAGTGGGCGCGGGAGGGGGATCTGCCCGACTCAGTCTCAGGGGACACGATGAGCCAACCACGTACACTCGGCGAATTGCGCGCCAGCGGCTTCAGCCCGGAAAAATACGCCCGCCGCAGCGTCAGGCAGGAGATGCGGGAAAACCTGCTCGGGCGGTTGGAGCGCCGCCAGGAACTATTCCCGGGCATCGTGGGCTTTGAGGACTCCGTCATCCCGCAAATCATCAACGCCATCCTGTCGCGGCATAACTTCATCCTGCTGGGGCTGCGCGGCCAGGCCAAGAGC
>CAYTXK010000423.1:1186-1913 GCA_964441645.1 uncultured Acidobacteriota bacterium | reverse complement strand
CAAGCCATTGAAAACGCTGTCTTCGGTCAGGCCGGGGCTGATGGCGTTGACCGTAATGCCACGCTTAGCTAAGGAGACAGCAAAGTAGCGGCAGAGACTTTCCATGGCCGCTTTCGCCGAGCCCATGGCCACCCATGACTGCCAACTCCCCCGACGGCCCCCGGGCGCGTAGGTGATGGCGATGATTCTCCCGCCGTCGGGCATCAACGTCACGGCCTCGCGCACGCCCACGAGAAAAGCCTTGGCCTGGGAGTCTTGCGCCAAGTCCCATTGGTCGAGGCCGATGTCCAGCGGTTTGCGGTAAAAGGTGGGGAGCTCGGTGCGGGCGTTGCTGACGAAAATGTCCAGCCGGCCAAACTCCGCTTTCACCCGCTCAAATATGCGCCGGATGTCGTCGGTGCGAGACACGTCTGCCTGAACGATGAAGCCTTCCGAGCCACGCTCGCGGATTTTCGCCAGCGTCTCCTTGGCGGCGGCCTCCTTCTGGTAGTAGTGAACCGCTACCTTCGCACCCTGTTCGGCCAATTTGAGCGCGATGCCGCGGCCAATGCCGCGCGAACTCCCCGTGATGAGGGCAAATTTTCCCTTGAGCGACATGACAACCTCCTTGCCTGCTTGTGTTTCGGAGACATGGTATCAAAGGGGGGCTGCCAACCGAGAGTCAGAAGGCCAGGTTTCGTTGACACGGCCAAGTCGGAGGACTATAGTCAGGAGTTGAAAGTACGCA
>CAYTXK010000423.1:0-1176 GCA_964441645.1 uncultured Acidobacteriota bacterium | reverse complement strand
AGCGACATGACGACCTCCTTGCCTGCCTATGCTTCGGGAACATGGTAACAAAGGGGCGCTGCGAACCGCGAGCCGGAAAGGCGGCGTTTCGTTGACACGGCCAAGTCGGAGGACTATAGTCAGGAGTTGAAAGTACGCAGAGCTGAGGGAACAGGCACCATGTCAGGCGGAAAAACCAAATTCGTCATCGGGTCGTTGATCATCGTCGGTGTGCTCGCCTGGCTGGGCATCAGCGGCTACCAGGAAAGCAAGAGCTACTACGTTACGCTTCCCGAATTGCGCGCCCAGGGCGAAGAAGCCTACACCCTGCGGTTGCGGGTGGCGGGCGACGTGCTGCCGGGCTCCATTCGTCGCCAGGAGGGGAAGGTTCTTTTTACTCTCCATCAAGGCTCCGACCAACTGCCGGTGACCTACGTCGGCCGCGAGCCGGTTCCCGACACGCTGGTGGACAACGCCCAGGCCATCGTCACCGGGCACTACGGGCGCGATAACGCCTTCATCGCCGAACAAGTCCAGGCCAAGTGCGCCTCGAAGTACGAGGCCTTGCCACCGGGAGTGCAACCCAAGCCGGCCTCGCCCACAGCGAACGCGGCGCCCACCAACAACTAGATGGACTCTCTGGGAAGTTTTGCCCTTCTGCTGGCTTTCTGTTTTTGCCTCTATTCCATTGCCGCGGCCCTGGTGGGCGAGTGGAAGCAGAAGCCGCTCCTCCAGCAGAGCGCCGAGCGCGCCGCCGTAGCCACCAGCGGCTTGATTGTGGTGGCCGCCTCCTGCCTGGTGGTTCTCCTGCTTCAGGACGATTTTCGCCTGGCCTACATCGCTTCGCACTCCAACCGCGCTCTGCCCGCCTATTTCAAGTTCGCGGCCCTGTGGTCGGGGCAGGAAGGCTCGCTGCTGTGGTGGAGCTGCCTGCTGTCGGTGTTCTCGATGACGGCGATTCTGCTCAACCGGCGCAGCTACCGCCACCTGATGCCTTATGCCGTGGCGGCCATGATGACCGTGCTGGGGTTCTTTCTGCTGCTCAACAACTTTGTCGCCAGTCCCTTCCGCTTGCTGGCCTCTGCCACGCCGGCAGGGCTGCAAGTGTTCGCGCCCACCGACGGCGGTGGGCTGAACCCGCTGCTGCAACACCCGGCCATGGTGATTCACCCCCCGATGCTCTACTGCGGCTTCGTG
>CAYTXK010000422.1:0-1914 GCA_964441645.1 uncultured Acidobacteriota bacterium | reverse complement strand
TCGGGCAACTGCTCGGTCTCGGGCAGCACGGTGACCCTCACCGGCGTGGGGAGTTGCACCATCACGGCGAGCCAGGCCGGCAACACCAGCTTTAACCCGGCGACGAGTGTGGCGCAAACGTTCAGCATTGCCGCGGTGGGGCTTGTTAACCAGACCATCGCCTTTGGCGCCCTCTCGTCCAAGACCTTCGGGGACGCTGACTTCGGCGTGAGCGCAACGGCCAGCTCCGGCTTGGCGGTGAGCTTCGCCGCCTCGGGCAACTGCACGGTCTCGGGCAGCACGGTGCACCTTACCGGCGCGGGGAGTTGCACCATCACGGCGAGCCAGGCCGGCAACAGCAGCTTCAACCCGGCCACGAATGTGGCGCAAACGTTCAGCATTGCCGCGGGGACGACGCCTGTCGCCCCAACGGCTACTGCCAGCCCGCCCATTATGAGCACGCTAGCTGAGTATACGTTGACTTTCGGGGTCGGCAGTAGTATCCCCGCCAACACTGGGGAGATTCGCATTGAAATGGACAAGGACACCCAGTTGCCAGCGACCATTGGCAGGTCGAACGTGCTGGTGCGAGCGAGCAGCCTAAGTAACGTAACTGATGCGAACTGCGATGCAGTGGGCGCGGACAAGATTAGCGGAGTTGGTTCGGGTCAGGTGGTAGACCTGCCCTTCGACCCCACCTATGACACCGGCGTTGACGACTTCAGAAGGGTGGTTGTGGTATTGAAAGTGCCGGACCTGAACCCGGGCACGGGCACTGGGACGTGCGGCAATGGCGCCCAGGGCATCGGTGCTGGCGCAACCGTTACGGTTACCTTCACCACTAGCGCCAACATCAAGAACGCCATCAATGAAAGCGACACGGTCAGCGCCTTCCAGGTAGTTCCAGACCCCAACAACCTCGGGAGCGCGAACGGCCAAAGCGGTATCAATGTGTGCGCTGGCGTCGGCGGTGGTTGCTCCCCCCAAGACGCAGCAGGCGCAAAGGTGCTAGGCTCAACGACCAACGTGATTCAAATCAAAAACTCGGCCAAGGTTGCCCTGGTGCGGGACCTGGTCGTAAGCAAGAAAGACGGCGGCCGTGGCGATAAGATCACCATCACCGGACATGGCTACAAGCCCGGCGTGGCAGCCACCATCTGGCTTGATAACGGTTTACCGGCTGCCGGCGGCGGTTTCAGCTGTGTCGATAAGACCAACGGAGCCGCAGCGGTCTGCGGAACAACCAACGCCGTGTCCACCCGGAACAACGGCCTGATCGATGCTGGCGAGGAGAAAGTGGCCGAGGGCTTTAAGATCGCCGCCGACGGCACGTTCAGCGTTGTGATCGTCGTGGCTGCTCCACCATTCAAGCGTGAACTGTCAGCGGACCCTGGAGCGGGTCTGGGCGGCATCTTCAACGTCATCCAGGTGCAGGACAACCGGGGTGATATCGCCCGAGCCCTTGGCAGCCCGGAAAACCAAAGCACCTCCAACCCGGCAGGCCGCAGCTCCAACCCGGCGGGTTTTGGGTTCAAACTCAAAGGCAGTATAACGGTGAGTCCCGCCACGGCCGCCGAGGGTGACACCATCACCATATCCCTCAAGGACTTCCCCCAGGTTGACGGGACCCCGATACAGCCTGGTCAGATCACGCTGGGCGGCCTGGTCGTGACGTTCGATCCCACAAATATCACCAATGGCGAGGCGACGGTACGCGCCCGGGTGCCCAACGGTGTCAGTGAGGGTGTCGCGCGATTGGTCGTACAGGTCATCTCTGTTCAAGGCGGCGTTACCATAGACTCCGGCGACCGCGACACCAACATGACCATCACTGGTGCGAATGTAACGTTCACCCCCAGCCAGGTGGTGCCCAACCAGACCGTCAGCCTCATCGGGCACGGTTTCACCACGCGGACGGTGGCAGGCACCGGGCAT
>CAYTXK010000421.1:329-1917 GCA_964441645.1 uncultured Acidobacteriota bacterium | reverse complement strand
CCAGGCTTTCTTCCGGCCGCTCGCCGGCGCGCAGGTCGCGCACCGATTCGAAGGTGACGTAGGCGGCCAGCGCGAAGAATGTCACGCCCACCAGCCGCAGCACGCGGGACTCGGCGGCGGCTTCGAACTCACCCCGCTGGCGCAGCCGCCACAGCAGCGCCACCCCCGACGCGGTTTCGATGATGCTGTCGAGGCCGAAACCGATTAGGGCAATGCTGCTCGCCGCCGCGCCCGCCGCGATGGCCACCACGGCTTCGATGACATTCCAGCCGACGGTGAAATACTCCAGACGCAGCGCCCGCTGCCGCAGTGCTTCACCTTGAGGCATTGCGTTTCCCAATTTCTATTTTCTATTTTCTATGTTCAGGTTTTCTTGCTGGCGGGAAAAGAATTGCCGCGCCGCGTCCACGTCGCGCGCGATCTGTTCCCGCAGCGCTTCGGCGGAGGCGAACTTCTGCTCGCGGCGCAGCCGCTCGTGGAAGCGCACTTCCATCTCTCCGCCCCTGAGCTTGCCGGAAAAGTCCAACAGGTGCGATTCCACCACCGCCGGGTCCTGTTCGAAGGTTGGCCGCACGCCTACGTTAGTCGCCGAAGGATAAAGTTTTCCCTCGACCAGAGTTTCGGTGATGTAAACCCCTTGGCCGGGCGTGCATTCCTGCTCCGGCCGCAGGTTCAGGGTAGGGAAGCCAATCTCGCGCCCGCGGCCGGCGCCCGGCTGAATTTCACCGGTCAAGGAAAACGGCCGGTCCAGCAGCGCGGCAGCGGCGGCAACATCTCCTTCGGCAACCAGGCGGCGAACCAGCGAGCTTGAGGCCACCTGCCCGTTCACAACCACGGGCGGAATGGCGCGCACCGAGAACCCAAACTCGCGCGACAACTCTTCCAGCAGCCGAACGTCGCCCGCCTGGCGGTGCCCGAAGCGGAAGTTTTCGCCCACGCAAAGCGCCCGCGTCCCCAGCCGCCGGCAGACGATATCTTCTATAAAGGCGCGCGGAGAGAGTTGCGAAAGCTCCCGCGTAAACTCCAGCACCAGGGCCACCGCGATCCCGCTGGCTTGAAGCAGCCGCAGCCGTTGCTCCAGCGTGGTCAGCAGCGGCGGCGCTTCGCGGCCCAGCACACGTGCGGGATGAGGATGGAAAGACATGGCCACAGCGGCGCCGCCGGCGGCGCGGGCCTCCTCTACAACGCTGGCGAGGATGCGCCGGTGGCCAGCGTGCACGCCGTCGAAGTTGCCGATGCTCAGCGCCGCGGCAGGGAGCGGCGCGGCGAGTTCATCCAGAGAGCGCAGTATGCGCATCGGCCCTCAGTCCTCCACTTCCACCACCAGCCCGTCGTAGGCCAGCTCGACCCCGGCCGGCAGCCGCGCATTGGTTTGCGTGTGGCCCAGGTCGTGCGCGATGTGGGTGAAGTACGCGCGCTCGGGACGGAGCTCCTCCACCAGCGCCAGCGACTGCTCCACAGTGGAGTGGTTCGGGTGCGGCCGGTCGCGCAGCGCGTCGAGCACCAGCACCGGCAGGTCGCGCAGTTTCTCCAGCGACTCCGGCGGGATGCTGCTGAAGTCGGTTACGTAAGCGACCGACCCGAAGCG
>CAYTXK010000421.1:0-319 GCA_964441645.1 uncultured Acidobacteriota bacterium | reverse complement strand
GAAATCCGAGGATGGGCATCTGCCCATGCCACACGGGCACAGGCTCGAAGCGCTGCCCGTGGAGATCGACCGGCCCATCCAGCTCGCGCAGCTCGACGTCGGGCACCGTCGTATCGGGCGTGGCCTCGCCGAAGATGTAGAAAAACGTGCGGCGGATGATCTCTTGCGTTTCGCGGCTGGCGTAGAGGTCAATCTTGCCCTGCTTCAAGTTGAAGGCGCGCAAGTCGTCGAGCCCGAGGATGTGGTCGGCGTGGCCGTGGGTGAAGAGCACGGCGTCGACGCGCTGGAGGTTGATTCGCAAGAGCTGCTGCCGCAGGTC
>CAYTXK010000420.1:228-1919 GCA_964441645.1 uncultured Acidobacteriota bacterium | reverse complement strand
ACCAAGATGTTGGCCGTCATGGGTATGCCCGGCATCGCCGCTCCACAAACCTTTGCTGGCGCCTACTCTACCATAACTTCTGCCTCTTCCAGGAAAAGGCGGGCCGCAAAACCTTTTGACTTACCCGGCCTTCCCGCCTACACTTTCGCGGGGGGGCTGGGGATGTTTCTCTTTCCCCAGCAGTCCGCCCAACTTATGACCTGCAAAGCGCACGGCTGCACCAATACGGTGTTGGGAGCCCTGGAAGACGTGACCCTGTGCCTCCAGCACTTCCTTCAGGACGTCAACGAGCGCAGCCGCAACTTCGCCCAGCAGCTCGATGACCACACCGCCGAAGAACCCCTGCGCGAGGCCGCGCTGCAATTCATCGTCCTCACCGCCGCCAAAATCGCCACCGTCGGCACCTACAGTCCCCCCGAGGAGCAACTGGAGCGCGGGCGCTTGCTCAATGCCATGCTCCAACTGGCCGACCTCCGCGACCGCCTCGACCGCAGCGGACTCGGCACCAACTAGGGTCTGCTGTCTTGCCTGAACTCGCCGGCCTCTGCTAAGGTGAAATCTCACCGGAGCGGTGCAGGAGCGGTTTAACTGGCGGCACTGGAAATGCCGTGTCCCGCTAAACCCGGGACCGTGGGTTCGAATCCCACCCGCTCCGTGAATTTTCCAGGGGAAAATTCACCCTGAGTGAGTCCCGCGTAGGGGACGAGTCGAAGGGCTGGTTCTTGCCGCCTTCTCGAGGAGGAGCCCCGATGAAACGTCGCCTTCTTGTGCTGCTTTTCCTCTTTGGCCTGCCGCTCATGCTCAGCGGCGAGGCCGGGGCCCAGGTTCTCATCGTCCTCAACAAATCCGATCACGAAGCCGCCCTCGTCAATCCCGCCACTTACGAGGTGGTTGCCAAGCTGCCCACCGGCAAAGGCCCGCACGAAGCGGCCGCCTCCCCCGACGGCCGCACCGCCTACGTTTCCAACTACGGCTCCTTTGGAGTCTTCCGCCCGGGCGAGCAGCCGCGCATGGAGCCCGGCAACACCATTACTGTTCTCGATCTCAAAGCCCGGAGCGTCAAAGCCACCTTCACGCTCGGCCCTTACAAGCAGCCCCACGGCCTCTGGGTGAGCCGCGACGCCACCCGTCTGTGGGTGACCTGCGAAGGCGCCAAAGCCGTGCTCGAGCTCGACGCCGACTCAGGCAAAATTCTCAAAACCTGGGAGACCGCGCAGGACGTCAGCCATATGGTCGTCCCCACTCCCGACGAGCGCAAACTCTACGTCGCCAACATCGGGTCGGGCAGCGTGACCGTCATTGACCGCTCGACCGACATCGTCAAGAGCATCCCCACCGGCGCCGGCGCCGAAGGCATCGCCGTCTCCCCCGACGGCCGCGAAGTCTGGGTGACCAACCGCGCCGATAACACCATCGCCGTGCTCGACGCCGCGAAAGACAGCGTGCTGGCCGCCTTCGAAAGCGGCGGCGAAATGCCCATCCGCATCAAGTTCACGCCCGACGGCCGCCAGGCGTGGGTCTCCAACGCCCGCAGCAACCGTTTGACGGTGTTTGACGCCGTTACACGCCAGCAACTCGACGCCATTGAAGTGGGCGCCGTGCCCGTCGGCATCCTGATGACCCCCGACGGCCAGCGCGCCTTCATCGCCAACACCAACGACAATCAGGTGACCGTTGTCGACGTCCCGGCG
>CAYTXK010000420.1:0-215 GCA_964441645.1 uncultured Acidobacteriota bacterium | reverse complement strand
CAAAATCCTCCGCACCTTCTCGACCGGCACCGAGCCCGACGGCATGGCCTGGGCCGACTGAAGGCCGTAACTCGTGTCCCTTGACCAGCGACGCGTGGAGCGCACTCTGGCTCGAACTCGTGTACTTGGGGCACTGCTCATAGGGCACGCCACGTTTGCCTGTGGTATTGCCTGGACGCAGTCCCCTCCCCCCGCGGCGGCGCAGCGCCGGGTGG
>CAYTXK010000419.1:347-1921 GCA_964441645.1 uncultured Acidobacteriota bacterium | reverse complement strand
GTCAGCGGCGATTTCCTCGATTACTTTACTCTGGGCCCGCGCTATGTGGGCTTCTACGTCGGCGACGTGCAGGGGAAAGGCCTGGAAGCGGCTCTCTACGCTCTGCTGGTCTCGGGGCTGATGCGCGGGCTGCACAAAACCGGCACCGATCCCGCCTACCTCGTGGCTACTCTCAATCGGCGTCTTTGTTACCGGCCGGTGCCGGGGAAATTCTGCTGTCTCAGCTATGCCTTGTTTGACTTGCAGCAGCGCCAGCTGCGTCTGGCCAATGCCGGGCTCCCCTTTCCCTTGCTGGTCCGCGACCGCGCCGTGACCTCCATCGAGCTGGCCGGGTTCCCCATCGGCATGTTCGACCCCAGCGAATACGAGCAGGTGGCGATCAACCTCGAGTCCGGCGACCACCTGCTTTTTTACACCGACGGCTTGCCCGATTCGCTCGATGTTCTCTTCGGGCGTCAGGGAGCGGGGGCCGACCAGGTAGCCAAGATTTTTTCCACCGATTCTCATCGCTCCACCTCTGAGCTCGCCGATCGGCTGCTGGCTCCTCTGCGTTCCCGGCGGGCAGCCCGCCGGCCGTTGGCCGACGACACCACCTTCGTACTGCTTCACATCCTCTAGCCAACGCCCCTAGAGGTTCTCCCTCTCTTAGATCTTGATGAAGATTCGCCGGCGGTAGAGTACCCACATCGCCGCCAGCCACACGCCAAGATAGGTGAGCGCGAAGAGCAGGGAAGCGTTCACGGGGCTGGCCAGCGGGGCAAACACTCCTTCATACACCCAGCGCTGCACGCTGACGGTTTCACCGGTCGCGCGCGTGACTTTCCAGACGATGCCGATCTTGGCCACGAGCGTGGAGAGAAAGAAAACCGCAATCGAGTTCATCCCCAGCACCACGAAGGGCGTGGCCCAGCGGCGGTAGCCGCGCAGCTCAATCAGCCCGTAGCAGACCCCGAGAAGCACGGCGGCAAAGCCAGCGGTAAACAGCACGTAGGAACTGGTCCACAGGTTTTTGTTGATGGGGAACCAGGGGTCGAGCAGCTTACCGGCGGCCAGGCCGGCGGCGCCCAGAGCGAACAGCCCGACGAGCTTCTGCCCGCCTGCCTGCCCGCCGGCAGGCGTGGCCGGTCGGGCGGGCCGCGGCGCGGGCTCGGATTGCAGCCATTCCCCGACCAGGACGCCTAGCAGCGTGGTAGCAATGGCGGGGAAGGTGCTGAGCAGGCCTTCCGGGTCCCACAGCGGCCGCCAGAGGTGGCCTTGAAGCAGCCAGCGGTCAATGTAGGCGCCCAGGTTTCCTTCGGCGTCGAGATGCAGGTTCTGCGCTCCTTCAAACTCAAGGTGGATTTTTCCGGGATCACTTCCCGGCATGATGACAAAATCAAACTCCAACTGCCGCTGGTTCCCATAGAACACCAGGTTCACGCCGGAATAAATTTCAGCATATTCGACCTTGGCGTAATGCGGGACGTTGGTGCGCCATAGGCTGCGGTCCCGGCCGATGAAGTAATGGCTCTTGCTCGGCAGTGCGTCGCGGCCGGTGAGGCGTGGGGTTGAGTTGGCTCCGATCAATTTCATGC
>CAYTXK010000419.1:0-337 GCA_964441645.1 uncultured Acidobacteriota bacterium | reverse complement strand
ACTCACAGCTTTCCGGCTCGTCCGCACTCAGGCGGTGACGAGGCCCGTCTTTCGGCAACTCGGACTGAGATTTCTTCGCCCCTTTCGCCAGCATCAGGACGATCTCATTCGGCGTCAGGAACAAACTGTACCCTGGCCCGCGCGAGGTGAACTGGACTTCCGCGCCAGGTTCGTTCTGACCGCGCTCAAAGATCAGGGGCAATTTCATCAGGCTCAGCGTCGGCGCCGCTGGCACAGCCGCCTTCGGCGGTTGTGAAATCGGCTCGCCGGCATGCACTGGCAGCGACGCGGCCAGACAGACGATCGCAATAAAACGTGAACCCAACGTAAACACAGC
>CAYTXK010000418.1:1473-1941 GCA_964441645.1 uncultured Acidobacteriota bacterium | reverse complement strand
CTGCTGGCCGCCCACCTGCTCCACGAGGGCATGGGCTACGCCGCCTAGTTTTTCGCGCCGACCCGACGCCATCAATCAATTGTGTTACGATTTTCGCAGTGGAGTGAACGAACCCGTGTCCCCTGAAAAGAAAGCCGCAAGACGAAGCGAGCTGTCGCGCCGCGTGGAGGAGGAGATTCGTCGGCAGGGGCTGCTCCAACCGGGCAACCGCGTCGCGGTAGGGTGTTCGGGCGGGGCGGATTCCGTGGCGCTGACGCGGCTTCTCGACGAATTAGAGCAGGCGCTGGGGCTGCGGCTGCTGGTAGCGCACCTGAATCACCAATTGCGCGGCACCGAAGCCGACGCCGACGAGGGTTTTGTCTGCAATCTGGCGGAGCGGCTGGGTCTGGAGTTTATTTGTCAGCGTGTGGATGTGGCGGCGCGCGCCAGGAAGATTCCCTGTCCCGCGAGAACCGCAGCGCGGGGAGA
>CAYTXK010000418.1:0-1463 GCA_964441645.1 uncultured Acidobacteriota bacterium | reverse complement strand
GCGCGCGCCAAGAAGATGGGGATGAGCGTGGAGGAGGCCGGACGAGAAGCACGACTGCAATTCTTGGGTTCACTGCTAGCCTCGGGCAAGGCAGACGTAGTCGCCGTAGCCCATACGATGGACGATCAGGCAGAGACCGTGCTGGCGCAGATTCTCCGAGGAACCGGAGTCAGGGGACTAGGGGGTATTCATTCCGTCCTTGAGATCGGGGTCGGTGCGCTTGTGCGGCCGCTGCTGGGGATTCGCCGAGCGGAGTTGCGGGAGTATCTGGCCGAGCGGGAGCAGGCGTGGCAAGAGGACATTTCCAACCTGGACAAGCAACGGCTGCGGAACCGGATTCGCCTGGAGCTACTGCCAAAGCTAGGACAACAAGGGGTCGAGAACCTGGCACGACTTGCCGAACAGGCACGGATGGAGGAAGACTTCTGGTATGCGATTCTCGAGGAGCGCTACTGTGCCCTCGTTGACTTGCACGGTGGCGGCCGTTGCGAGATTGGAGCAAAATCCCTGTTGTCACCATTGCCGCCCCTGGCGGGTGCATCCGAGGACAGACAGCGGGGAGCGCAGCGGGCATTGGCGCGGCGGCTGGTGCGGAGGCTCTGTGAAGCGGTGCGGGGCGATTTGCGGGGGATTACGCAGGACCACGTGGAGAGAGTCCTCCGGCTGGCGGAAGAGGGGCAGAGCGGCAAGCGGGTCGTCTTGCCTGGGATGGAGGTCGAGCGGCACTTCGACCGGCTGGTGTTTTCGAACCCGGCCATCAGCGCGGGGCGGGTTGCGACCCCGGGGGCTTACCTGCTGGAGGTTTCCGGCCCCGGCGTGGTGCGGCTGCCTTCGGGAGGGGTGCTGGCCTTCAAATTAGTTGGGGTGGAGGAACTGGAAAAAAGCTATAATTGCGGGCAAGGAGCGGCGGACGCGAGCCGCGCGTCGTTCCCGCTGGTGGTGCGGCCGTGGCAAGCGGGGGACCGCTACCAGCCTGCCGGCAGTGCGCAGGAGAAGAAGCTGAAGGCGCTTTTCCAGCAGGGGCGGGTGCCGGCGGAGGAACGGCGGCGAACGCCTGTGGTGCTCTGCCGCGAAGAGATTGTCTGGGTGCCGCGCTTCGGGGTGGCGGCCGACTACACGGTTTCACCGGGCAGCCGAATGGCGCTGGTGATGGAAGAGAGGGCGGACTCGTGAAAGACGAGCTGAAGGTTCTCTACAAGCCCGAAGACATCGCCCGGCGCGTGCGGGAAGTCGGCCGGCAGATCAGCGAAGACTTCGAGGGCGAGACGCTGGACGTGGTGGCTGTGCTCGACAACGCCTACGTCTTCATGGCCGACCTGGTGCGGGCGCTTGAAGTTCCGGTGCGCACGCACTTCATCCGCTCTGAAATGGAAGACGTGGTGGACCCCAACACCGGAAAGGAGCGGAAGGAGATTTCCTTCACGCCGGAGGTCGAGGTCGCCGACGGCAACGTGCTGGTGCTG
>CAYTXK010000417.1:0-1945 GCA_964441645.1 uncultured Acidobacteriota bacterium | reverse complement strand
GATGTAAATGCCGTTGCGCTCGCCGAAGATGTACTCCTTCATCTTCGGGTTCCAGCGGCGGGTCTGGTGGCCGAAGTGGACGCCGGCTTCCAGCAGCTCCTTCATCGCCAACGCGGGCACGTTTCTTCTCTCCTCCTAACGCTTCGTCCACTGGAAGCGCTTGCGCGCTCCCTTCTGGCCGTACTTCTTGCGTTCCTTGCTTCGCGGGTCGCGGGTCAAAAAACCATTCCGGCGCAGCTTGGTGCGCAGCGCGGGATTCGCCAGGATGAGCGCGCGGGCCAGTCCCAGCCGCACCGCGCCTGCCTGGCCACCCGGGCCGCTGCCTTTCACCAGGATTTCGGCATCGTACTGCTCGGTTACGCCTGCGTAGACGAGCGGCTCGCGAGCATGCTCGCGCCAATGAGGGCTGGTAAAAACTTGCTCGAGCGGGCGACCGTTCACCCGCAGGCTGCCCCGGCCCGAGCGCAAATAGACGCGCGCTACGGAAGTCTTCCGCCGGCCGGTGGCGCAGAACGGTTCGCTTCCAATGGGGACGGGCGCGGGCTCGGGAGCCGGCTCCGGCGTCACCGCCGCGGCCTGCTCGCTGGCCGGTGCGGCCTCGGCCGCCGGCGTCTCGCTGGGCGAACTCTCCGGCGCTTCCACGATTGGGTCGGTGTGTTCGGAATCGCCCACGGAGTCTCCTATTTCTTCACCGTCAGGGGTTGGGGCTGCTGCGCGGCATGCAGATGCTGCTCTCCGGCGTAGATGCGCAATTTCTTGGCGCGGCGCGCGTGCAGCTTGTTCTTGGGCACCATGCCCAGAATGGCGTCGCGGACCATCTCCGCGGGGTTCTGCTGCATGCGCTGGCGAGCCGTAATAGCCTTCAAGCCGCCCGGGTAGCCGGAGTGTCGGTAGTAGATTTTCTGGTCGAGTTTCCGCCCCGTTAGACGCACTTTGTCGGCGTTTATGATCACAACATGATCGCCGCAATCCACCGACGGCGTGAACCGCACCTTGTGCTTGCCAGTGAGCAAACGCGCTACGCGCGTCGCCAGACGGCCCAGCACCTGGCCGCTGGCATCCACCAGGTGCCAGGGGCCCTGGCTGAGGGCAGTCGCTTCCTTCCCGTTCGGGTAAAAGGTTCTCATATAGACAACAGGTTTGCGGGGTGAGCCGCGAACCAGTCATTTTATGGGCATTCTCCGCTTTTGTCAACGAGCGTACGCGGAGTCTGCCCTTGGCGGTCTTGGCCCCTCGCCCGCTCACTTTATCGCTTCGACGATCACGGAGCGCGAGGTCAGCATACCCCAGCTATTGATGGGCTCGAGCAGCGGCTGGTTTTCGAGATAAATGGCGCCGTACTTGCTTTTCATGTGATGGCGGAAGCCGAGATGCCAGAGCTGAATCGGCAGGTAAAGAAACAGCGTGAAGAGAATGGCGCTGCGCTTCGAGAAATCGAAATGGGCGCGCACCTCGCGAAACCCGGCGCGGCGGAACAAGTGCGCCAGGTAGTAAAAGCTGATGGGGTGGATGTGCCCGGCGAGATGCACAGAATCGGCGCGGTGAAGCGGCAGCAAGTCAAACAGCGTCGCAAAACCGGAGTGCAGAGTGCGCAGGCGGGCGTTGATGTTGAGGACGTTCGGCGTGGTGATCAGGGCGCGGCACCCGGGCTTGAGAATGCGAAAGATTTCGCGTGCCAGATGAAACTGGTCCTCCAGGTGTTCAATGACCTCGACGCACGTAGCCACATCGAAAGCCTCAGCCTCGTAAGGAAGACGCCCGCCCGGCTCAATCCGGTCGCAGGGAACGGGAGTGTATTTGTAGACCTCGGGATGTGTATCGCAGGCGCGCAGCACCTCGGCCGGCGTCAGAGAAAATCTCTCTTGAAGAAGCGCGCCCAGCCGGCTGACGAGATAACCTTCGCCCGCGCCAACGTCCAGAATTCGTCGGCGGGACCAATCGCCCC
>CAYTXK010000416.1:0-1947 GCA_964441645.1 uncultured Acidobacteriota bacterium | reverse complement strand
CTGCCGGCAGCGGACCAGCAGCGTGTACATTTCCAGCAATTGTTCTTTGGTGAGCGACGACTTGGCGGCGGGGGCCTTGTCAGGCTCGGTGGCCCGGGGCTCTTTCTTGACCGCGGTGGCGGTGCGGTTGTTCTTGGCAGCCATCGAAACTACCCCCTTCTATCGGGAACGCGCTCGGGTGAAAAGAGCGGCATTATAGCATTTTCTCGGCCGGCTCACTAGAAGGCGCCGGCCTGCTTGGCTTGGCGGGCCTGTTTCTCATCCACGAAGAAGAGCAGAAAAAGGCCAGCTAGGAAAAGCACGATGAGGGAAACAATGGCCAGGCGCGAGGAACCGGTCATCTGCTTGACGATGGCAAACCCCCACGGCCCCCACATGGCCGCGAACTTACTGAAGACGGTGTAGAAGCCGTAGAACTCGGCGCTGGCTTCGGCGGGAATCATGGAGCCGTAGAAGGAGCGACTCAGGGCCTGGGACCCGCCCAACACCAGCCCCACGATGGCCCCTAGAATGAAGAACTCGGCGGCGGTGCGGATGAAGTAGGCGTACATCACTACTCCGGACCACAGCACCAGTGTCACCATCACGGTGTGCTTGGTTCCGATGCGGCCGGCGATCCAACTGAACACCATCGCCCCCACGGTGGCAATGGCCTGGATGAGCAGCAGGGTGAGCATCAGGTGCAGGGTGGGGAGCTGGAGCTCGACTTTGCCGTAGATGGTGGCCATGTTGATGACCGTCTGGATGCCGTCGTCGTAGAGCATGAAGGCCAGCAGGAAAATCACCAGGTGGCGGAAGCGGCGGACTTTCATGGTGGTGCGCCAGGTGCGGGAGAGGCCGACGGCGGCATAGGCCAGCGGGCGCGGCCAGCGCCGGTACTCGGCGGGGAGCGTGGCGACGGCGGGGGCTTCGAACAGCCCGCGGGCGGTGAAGAGAGTAAACCCAGCCCACCACAGCCCCGCGAACACGATGCCCAGGCGCGTGGCTTGCTCGAGCGAGAGGCCGAGCGAGTCGTGCCCGGCCACCAGCCCCAGCGACAGGGCGAACTGCAATCCGCCGCCCACGTAGCCGAAGGAGTAGCCCTTGCCCGACACCCGGTCGAGGCGGTCGTCGCTGGCGATGTGGGGCAGGAAGGCGTCGTAAAAAACATTGGCGCCGATGAAGCTGATTTGTGCGACGAGAAACAGCGCCAGGGTCAGAAAAATGTCGCCGGAGCCGCAGAAATAGAGGAGCAGGGTAAAGAGGCTGCCGGTGTAGGCGAAGACCAGCAGGAAACGTTTCTTGGCGGCGGAAAAGTCGGCGATGGACCCGAGCACAGGCGAGCAGACGAAGGCGATGAAGGTCGCCAGGCCGACGACGATGGCCCACAGCGTATCGGCGGCAAAGTGCCGCCCGCCGATTTCCGCCCCCTCTGGGCCCACCACGGTGGCCGCAAAGTAGGCGGGCAGCAAGCCGACCATGACGGTGGTGGCGTAGGCGGAATTCGCCCAGTCGTACATGCACCAGCCGAAGATGGTCTGGGGGTCGTTCTTAGGAGGAGGGCCGGGCATCCTGGCTAGTGCCGTTCCAACTATTCCCGATTATTGCAGTGTAGCGTTATGCACGCGCTCTCGGCGACGAACCAGTGCAGAACTGATCTCGAAAAGTTGGAACGGCCTAGCGCCAGGTGATGAGCCCGGTGCTGACCGGGGAGTTGACGTCCGGGTGGGCGGGCAGCACACGCACCGTGTAGCCTTGCAGGCCGCTGTGCCGGCAGGGAATCAGGCCGGTATAGCGGTGGACGCCGTCGCCAGCCGGGGCCTGGCGCTGCATGGGCAGGCTGTGGGCGTGGGTGATCTTGCGCTCGGCGTCGAGCGTCCCGTAATAGACCTCGACATTGACGTCCTTGGGGTCAATCGGCCCCAGGCGGACATCTTTTTTTTTTAATGATACGGCGACCACCGAGAA
>CAYTXK010000415.1:0-1949 GCA_964441645.1 uncultured Acidobacteriota bacterium | reverse complement strand
TGGACGGCGACCCCCCCGCCGCCTACCGCTACACTGAGTGCCGCCTGGCGCCCATCGCCATGGAGCTGCTCGAGGACATCGACAGAGAGACAGTCGACTTCACCCCCAACTTCGACGACACCACCAAAGAGCCCCTCGTCCTGCCGTCGAAGATTCCCAACCTGCTCACCAATGGCTCCTCGGGAATTGCCGTCGGCATGGCCACCAACATCCCGCCCCACAACCTCACCGAGGTGCTCGACGCCGCGGCGCTTCTGCTGCGCAAGCCCAATACCACGCTGAAAGAAATCATGGCGCTGCTGCCCGGGCCCGATTTCCCCACCGGCGGCTTTATTTTCGGCAAGGAGGGCATCGAGCAGGCCTACCGCACCGGCCGCGGCTCCTTCAACATCCGCGCCCGCGCCGCCATCGAGGAGGCCGAGCGCGACCGGCAGAACATCGTCATCACCGAGATTCCCTACCAGGTCAACAAAGCCCGGCTGATTGAAAAGATCGCCGAGTTGGTGAACGAGAAGAAAGTCGAAGGCATCGGCGACATCCGCGACGAATCCGACCGCGAAGGCATGCGCATCGTGCTGGAGCTGAAACGCGGCGAGCAGCCCGAAATTATCCTTAACAACCTGTACAAACACACACAAATGCAGGTGAGTTTCGGGATGATCACCCTGGCCATCGTCAACGGCCAGCCCAAAGAGCTAGGCCTGCTCGAAGCTCTGCAACTTTTCTTGAACCACCGCGTCGAAGTGGTGCGCCGCCGGACGCAATTCGAGCTGACCAAGGCGCGCCAGCGCGAGCACATCCTGCTCGGATTCAAAAAGGCGCTGGACAAGCTCGATGCCATCATCAAGCTCATCCGCAGCTCCAAATCCCCCGCCGAGGCCAAGGCTGGCCTCATCGAACGCTGGGACTTCACCGACGTGCAGGCCCAGGCCATCCTCGACCTGCAACTCCACCGCCTGACCCAGCTCGAGCGGGAAAAGATTCTTGAAGAGTTGAAGCAGCTCCAGGCCCGCATCAAGGAACTGGAAGAAATTCTGGCCTCCGACGAAAAGCTCCGCCAGATCATTACCGCCGAGCTGCGCGACGTCCAGAAGCGGTTCGGCGACGAGCGCCGCACCCAGATTGTCGCCCAGGTCGAGGAAATCCAGCTCGAAGACTTGGTGCCGCAGGAAGACGTCGTAGTCACCGTTACGCACGCAGGCTACCTCAAGCGCGCCCCGGTCGAAACCTACCGCCACCAGGGCCGCGGCGGCAAAGGGCGCTTCGCGCTCAAAGCGCGCGAGGACGACTTCGTCAAAGACCTCTTCGTGGCTTCGACCCACGGGTATCTCCTGGTGTTCACGCAGGTCGGCAAAGTCTACTGGCTGCGGGTGTGGGACATTCCCGAGGCGGGCTGGGCCTCGCGCGGCAAGCCCAGCACGCAGTTGCTGGCGCTGCCCAAAGAAGAGCGCGTGGCGGCGTTTCTGGCCGTGCGCTCGCTCGAAGAGGCGAACCGCCACGTGTTTTTCGTCACCCGCAACGGCACCGTCAAGAAGACCGAGCTGGTGCAGTTCTCCAACCCGCGCTCCACCGGCATCTACGCCATCTCGCTGGAGCAGAACGACGAGCTGGTCGCCGCCATGCTCACCGACGGCAACCACATGATCTTCCTCGCCAGCCACAACGGCCAGGCGATTCTCTTCCGCGAGACCGACGTCCGCTCCATGGGCCGCCAGGCCTACGGCGTGCGCGGGATGAACCTCGACACCGAAGGCAAGAAAGGCCGCAAGGCCGATTACATCGTCGGCATAGCCGCCATCGCGCCCGACTGGGAAGCCGCCGGCAAAAGCAAGAAGCCGCCCGCCTCCATCGAAGGGGCCAGCGACGACGACCTGCGCAAGGCCCTGCCCGAGTGGGTTCTGACCGTCACCGAGCTCGGCTACGGCAAGCGCACCGAGATGGGCGAGTAC
>CAYTXK010000414.1:0-1956 GCA_964441645.1 uncultured Acidobacteriota bacterium | reverse complement strand
GGCGCCTTTGGTCGAGCCCCAACTGACTACGGTCACCGGGGCCTTCTGCTGTCCGATCAGGCGGAATTTTTTCTCCGCCGGAATTTCCCGTTCCGCCAGCGCCAGCTTGCCCATGCGCTTGTCCATCATCATCAGCCGGTTGCCGATGCCCTCGGTGATGTGCCCCACCTGGTCGTGCTCGTCGGTGGTCGTCCAGAAGGCTCCGCCCGGCTGGCCGGGAATGGCCCGCGGGCTGATGCCCGACTCGGTGAAGCGATAGCGCCGGTATTGCCCGTTCGAGTCCTTCTCCGGGTCGAAGATTTCCCCGCGATCAATCGTGAGCCCGCTCATCGCGAAGGGCGGCAGGGTGACGTACTCAGTGGCCAGGTGTTTGTCGAGCAGCAGAATCACCGGCAGCTGGTAGCGGTCGGCGTAGTTGAAGGCGTCGAAAGTGTCGTAGAAGCACTCGTTCATGTCGCCGGGAGCGAGCACCAGTCGCGGGATGTCGCCCTGCCCGGCGTGCAACGCAAACTGCAGGTCGCCCTGCTCGTGGCGCGTGGGCAGGCCGGTCGAGGGCCCGCCCCGCTGATAAAGGCAGATGACCGGGCCGGGGGCTTCGGTGATGGCGGCAAAGCCGATGCCTTCCGGCATCAGCGCGAAACCCGGCCCCGATGTCGAAGTCGAGGCGCGGGCGCCGCCGTGGGCGGCCATCACCGCCGCATCCACCGCCGACACCTCATCCTCGGTTTGCAGCACGATGAGCTGGTATTCGGCCTGGTGCTCTTCGAGATACACGCTCTCGTCGGTCGCCGGGCTGATGGGGTAATAGGTTTGCACGCCGCAGCCGGCCTTCAGTTTGGCGATGCCCACCGCCTGCGTGCCCTTAATCATGATTTGCTCGGCGGCCGGCGCCGGAGCGGCCGGCAGGCTGAACTCCAGCTTGGTCTTGAAGTGCTCGCGCACGTAGTCGTGCGCCACACGGGCGCAGAAGACGTTCATTTCCCCCACTTTGCGCGCCTTGCCGTGGAACCCCGCCAGAATCACCTCAGCCACGCGCTCGAAATCAAATCCCATGAGCGCCGTGGCGGCTCCGATGGCCGCCGTGTTGTTCATGATGCGGTACTCGTGCGCCTGCCCGGCCTTGCCCACCGTGGCCAGCGCCTGGTCAACAATCTTGGAGTAGGGCATGGGGTAGAGCTCGACCCGGCGGCCGTTGAGCCGCTCGAGGATCGCCGGGGCGCTGATCTGGGCGCTTTCTTCGAAGAGGATCCCGCCGCCCTCGGCTACTTCGTGGATGTGCCCGGCGTGGGCGGGCCACTCGTGGTAGAGGTCGCCGAACAGCGTCTCCTCATCGAGCACCACCAGCAGGTGCACTTCTTCCACGTGGGAGTGCACCGGCCGGTCGGAGATGCGCAGGCGGTAGTAGCTGTGCTTACCCTTGATGTTGGAGTGGTACTCGATGTTGCCGAAAACCTGGTAGCCGCCCCGGCAAAACGCCTTGGCCAGGATTTCCGCGCCCAGGTTGATGCCGCTGCCCTGCGGGCCGCCGATCATCCAAGAGAAACTGTTGTGCGAGGCTGTTCTTCCGGCCATCTCGAAACGCCCCTGCGAGGCGATACAAACCGTCAGCATAGCATAGCGCGGCCTTTTTGTCTCGGTTTGGGCCTTCCTCCAGGAAACGCTTGAGACGCTTGAGAATGGGCTATCGAAATGCTACTATGCGCATCGAATAGGACAGACACCGTGACCCGCGCCGGCAAAAGCGCTGCTCTGATTCTCCTGGCGGTTTTCTTCGCCCAGCCGCTGGTCGCGGCCACGGCCTGCTGGCTGATGACGGGCGCCACCGCACACTGCGATGACCCCTGTCCCATGGGCGCGAAACCCAAGCCGAGCCCGGTGAAGGTTCGCGCCAATGAAGCGAGCTGCTGCGTGGCGACCGCGAACGACGCCGCCCTGAGAACCATCGCCTCCCTGGAT
>CAYTXK010000413.1:0-1959 GCA_964441645.1 uncultured Acidobacteriota bacterium | reverse complement strand
GATCATGTAGGGGAGGGCCTTGTGCCCTCCCTCTGTCTTCCTATCTAGCGCGAGGCAGAAAAATGCGGGCGGGCTCGAGGCCCGCCCCTACACATGCTGAGCTGTGCTCCTACTGAATCGTCAGTTCCTGCTCTAGCGCGAAGCGCAGCAGCGTCTCCGGCGGGAACTTGACGTCGCGCTTGCCGGTCAGCATTGCTGCCGCCGTGCCCGCGCCCGCGCCGATGGCCGCGCCGATGCCCGCGCCTTTGCCGCCGCCCGTGGCTCCGCCGATGGCTGCGCCGCCGCCAGCGCCGCCGCCGATGAACACGATGTTGCGCGTGGTCTTGCTGCCTTCCTTATGGCCGGTGGTGGAGGTGGACACCGGCACCCACTTGCCGTTGACGAAGACCTCGGTCAGCGTCACCCAGAGCTCGGCGCGTTGCTTCAGACGGCCGGACTCAACCGCGTTCGTCACTTTGCCCTTCACCGGCGCGCCCTTGGGGATGACCACCTTGTTGCCGGAGGTGATGGGCACGTCGAGCGAGCCCTCGAAAGTGTCGCCGACCTTGTTGTTGTCGGAGTTGAGGCCGGTCGAGAGCCGGACGTCGAGCTCCGTCCCCGCCGGGATGGTCACTGGCTTCGGCTTGGGCCGCAAGATCCTCGACGCCACTCCGCCGGACTCTTCGCCGCTCTCGCCCGTCGGCGCCGTGCTGCACCCGACCGCCGCCAGCGCGAGTGTGAGCCAGGCGGCCACAAGAATCTTTTCTCGTTTCATGGTTTTGCTCCCGTTGAAGAATTTTCCCATGCTAATCGTATAAGTATCGCATCGATTGGGAAAGGTTGCCCTTCTCCAAACTTGCGCCTGGGGGGAACTGGCAAAACCGTACTGCAACGCGCGGGCGCTGTCAAACCGGCCCGCGATTCAATTGTCTGCGGTAGAATTGGGCGCGATGAAACTCTTGATCACCAGCGCCGGCAGCTACCCGCGCATCGGCGACACGCCCGAACAGCAGAAGCTCCGCCGCACCATTGCCGCCCAAGAGCGCCAGGAGTCCTCCGAGGCCGACCTGCGCGCCGCCGAAGATGAGCTCACTCGCGCCGCGCTCGCCGAGCAGGCCGAAGCCGGGCTCGACCTGGTCACCGACGGCCAGATCCGCTGGTACGACCCCATCTCACACATCGCCGGCAAGCTCGCCGGCATCAAGATCAACGGCCTGCTGCGCTTCTTCGACACCAACACCTACTTCCGTCAGCCGGTGGTGGAAGGCGAAATCAAGCGTCAAGACGGGCTGCTGCTTTCCGAGTACGAGTTCGCCAAAGCCAACAGCTCCAAGCCGGTGAAGCCGGTGCTGACCGGGCCTTACACGCTGGCCCGGCACAGCCTGGTCGAGCACGCTCCCTACAAGCAGACCGAGCCGCTGACGCGCGCCTACGCCCAGGCGCTGGCGCCGGAGCTGGAGGCGCTGGCCAAGGCCGGCGCTGAAGTGATTCAAATTGACGAGCCGGCCATCCTGAAGCGCCCGGGCGATTTCCCGATTTTCGAGCGCGCGATCATGATGCTCTCCAAGCACAAGGGCAGGGCCAAGCTGGCGCTCTATCTTTACTTCGGCGACGCGCTGCCGCTTTACGAGCGCCTGCAGAAGCTGCCGGTGGATCTCCTGGGGCTCGATTTCACCTACAACCCCAAGTTTGTCGACCGCGTGGCCATGGCCGGCTCGCAGAAGCCGCTCGCGCTCGGGCTGGTGGACGGCCGCAACACGCGCTTGGAAGACCCGGCCGAGGTCGCGCACCAGATTGACCGCATCCGCCTGCGCGTCAAGGGCGACCTTTATCTGAACCCGTCCTGCGGCCTTGAGTATTTGCCGCGCGACCGCGCGCTGGCAAGCCTCTCGCCTCTGATCGTGTCGACCGCGCTGGCGGTCCAGGAGCGGGGCCTGCCCGGCGCGCTGACAGGCCCGTTCGTGCGAGGCGATGCCGCCA
>CAYTXK010000412.1:0-1980 GCA_964441645.1 uncultured Acidobacteriota bacterium | reverse complement strand
CCTCATCAAACTGGCCATGATTCGGCTCGACGAGCGGCTGCGCGCCGAAAAGCTCCAGACCCGGATGCTCCTGCAAGTGCACGACGAGCTGCTCCTCGAGGTGCCCGAGGCAGAAGTGGCGCGGGCGCGCGAACTGGTCAAAGCCACGATGGAGCGGATCGAGCTGGCTGGCGGCGAGCCGGTGCGGCTCAAGGTGCCGCTGGTGGTCGCCGTGGGCGTCGGCCCGCACTGGGCCGCGGTCGAATAAGAAAATCGGTGACACCAGACAAAGAAAGGCCACCGGGAATGAGCAACTGGCATCGAATCAGATTGATGCTGCCCTCCCCCGCGCCGTTCCGCGCCGCCTATATCCTTTTGGCGGTCGGGGCCGTCACCCTGGCTGTGGCCTTCGCCGGCGCCGAAGATGTCTGGAAGCTCAAGCCGCCCAGCGATTGGACGGCGGAGGAGTGCGTCAAAGTGTTGGAAGATTCGCCCTGGGCGCGTAGGCAGAGCGCGATTCTTCCTTTCGAACACTGGCGTCTGCGGATAGAGCCAACCTTTCCATCTCCGACAGCGCCAGACGATTCCCCGCAACGGTTCAATACGGCTGTTTACTTAGTGCGCTGGGAGTCGGCCGAGCCGGTGCAGGCGGCCTTCGTGCGCCTGGAAGAGCTGGGCGAGCGGGCGCGCGCCAGGTCGGCCGTGGCACCCACACGCTGGCCCTCGGACCGCTACGTCATTACAGTGAAAATGGTGCGCCTGCCTGACCACTACAGCGATCCCTTCGAGGAACTCAGCGAGGAACAACTGCGTAACGTGGCGGAACTGAAAACGCGCCAGGGCAAGTTTCGGCCGGAGGAGGTCGAGCGCCGCGGGATGGGAGAAGCGGCGGCCCTGCATTTCTACTTTGCGCGCCAGCGCGGTAAGAAGGCGATTCTGGAAGCGGAGGCCGAGACGGTGGTGTTCCGCATGGCGCGGGGCAAGTTCAAACTCGAGACCCCGTTCCTTTTGGAGCCGGAGTGGCTACACTAACACTGCGTGTTAATCTGGTGAAATTAGTTGGAACGGCACTGGCGCTCGCCTTGACTGCTGTCGTGACCACCGCGCAAGAGTCCTGGCGCTCGAAGCCGCCCGCGCAATGGACGCAAGAAGAAGCCGTGGCGCTGGTGACCGATTCGCCCTGGGCGCGCCGCATCGAAATCTACCAGGCCAGCGGGCGCCTGCTGGGGGTGCTGCGCGATGGCAGCAAGGTTGTCCATCAGGAAGGCCCGGGGCAGCCGCCGCACATGTACGACGTCGAGCCAGAGCGCATCGAGCCCGAACTGCTGCGCGCGGTTTACATTGTGCGCTGGAGCTCGGCGGAGACCGTTCAGCAAGCGCTGGCGCGCCTGCGGGAACTCTCGGCGGCGGTGGCGGAGGCGCAAGCGCCGCCGCCGGAGCTGTCCCGCCAGCACATCGCCATCACCGTGCGCGTCAGCGAGCCGCCACGGGAATCCGCCCTCGATCGCTTCAACCGACCGCTGCTGGTGGACGAAGCCGGCCGGCCGGTGACCCAGGAAGCCGTCACGATCGGAGACATCTTTCAGGGATTGAGCGAGGAAGAGCTGCGCGGCCGCGCCGAGTTGCGCACGGAGGGCGGCGGGCGCGTCCTGCCGGAGCGCGTCCAGCGGCATGGACTCGGAACTGGCGAAGGCATCACTTTCTTCTTCCCGCGCGCAGCGAACGGCCAGGCCACTGTGCCGCCCGCGGCCGCCTGGGCAGAGTTCGTCTTTACCTCGCCGAAGAAAGAAACGCTCAAGGCGCGCTTCCGGCTGAAGGAAATGGTGATGGCAGGCCGACCCGACGACTGAGTCGTGGCCGCGCCTTGCGGTTTCCTTTTCCCTTTTCGTAGACTGGTGGGTGAGCGGGGTTCTCGTTCAACGTTATTCGGGAGGAACGCCATGGCCGGACGACACGCAGAAAAATTCTTGGCGCTGGTGGAAGAGGCGCGAATGCAGTTGA
>CAYTXK010000411.1:253-1981 GCA_964441645.1 uncultured Acidobacteriota bacterium | reverse complement strand
CTCCTCCCACGGCTCACACCGTATCCTCGCCGGCACGACCCACGGGTCGCTCGTCACCAACCGAAGCCACGCCGCTCAGGTGGCCGAAGCCATAGGCGAGTTGGTCGAAGCCACCCGGGTCCAAGGGGAGAAAAAATAGGGCAGGCAAGGAAGCAGAGGGAGCAGAGGAGAAGAGAGGGAGAGGATGGGGGACAGCGTGCGTAGGAAGTTGGAAGAGCGGGATGGAACGGAGAGGGGAGGGATGGTGCGGTCGCTGAAGATCGGTCTCTGCCTCTTCGGTCTTCTTGGGGCCGGCGCGCGGGCGGAAGGAATGTCTTCACAGACGCCGGCGCCGAGCCAGCGCATCGTGATTGCGGCGAGCGCGGTGCTGGATGGCAAGGGCGGCGTGCTGCGTGACACGCGCATCGTGATCGAGGGCTCGAAGATTGTCGCCCTTGACCCGAAGGCCGGGCCGGTGGACTACGACCTGCGTGGCCTGACGGTGTTGCCGGGGTGGATTGACGCGCACGTGCACATTACCTGGAGCTTCGGCCAGGATGGGAAAAATGCCGGCGGGGGAGGGACGACACCGGAGGCCGCGTATGCCGCCGCCTCCAATGCCTGGGTGACGCTACTGGCGGGCTTCACGACCGTGCAAAGCATGGACTCGGCCGCTGCCTTGCGCGATGCCATTGCGAAGGGCCTGCTCCCCGGCCCGCGCCTCTTGATGGTTGTCGAGTCGCTCTCGGGGCGAGGCGAGCAGACCGGGACGCCGGAGGAAATCCGCGCGTTCGTGCGGAAACAAAAGGAAGCCGGGGCGGACCTGCTCAAGATCTACGCGTATGGGAGCTTTCGCCAAGGCGGCGGGATGACGCTTTCGCAGGAGCAATTGAACGCGGCCTGCGAGGAAGCGAAGAAGCAGGGCCTGCGCACGCTGGTGCACGCGTACCGAGAGGCTGTCCCGGCCGCTGCTCTCGCCGGGTGCACGGAAATCGAGCACGGCCTGGGGGCGACGGACGACGATCTGAAATACCTGGCGGAAAAAGGGACGTATTTTGATCCGCAAGCCGGGTTGCTGCTGGAAACTTATCTCCTGAACAAGGAGAAGTATGTGGGCACACCCTTCTTCCCTACTACGTTAGAAGGTTTTGCGCCGATGGAGAAGCTCCCGCCGGTGAACCACGAGCTGCTGCAACGGGCGGCGAAAATTCCGGGGCTGAAAATTGTTTTCGGCACGGACGCGGTGGCGGGCGCGCACGGGCGCAACGCCGAGGAGTTCATTGACCGCGTGCGCGACGGCGGAGTGGACCCCATGGCGGCGATGGTCTCCGCCAACTCACTGGGGGTGGAAGCGCTGGGACTGGCCGATCAGATCGGCTCGATCGCGCCCGGGCTCGAAGCGGACATCATAGCGCTCCATGGAGATCCGTTGAAAGACATCACGGCCGTTCGACGCGTGGTATTTGTGATGAAGGGCGGCATTGTCTACAAGAACGCCGCGCGCGGCGCGATTCAGCACTAATCCTGTTCCAACTTGTGGGGGCAGGAGAGGATGGCAGACAGTAGGCGTAGCAAGCTGGAACAGGACTAATGCAAAACCACGTCGCAGCGTTTCTCAATTACGTTCAGGTGGAGCGGGGCCTGGCCGCCAACACCCTGGCCGCCTACCGGAGCGACCTAAGGAAGTTCGAGCGTTTCTGCCAGCCGCGCAAGCTGGCGCCGACACGGGTGGAGCGGCAGCAGGTGGTG
>CAYTXK010000411.1:0-243 GCA_964441645.1 uncultured Acidobacteriota bacterium | reverse complement strand
ATTTTCTGGGCACGCTCTACCAGCAGGGGCTGGACAGCCGCTCGGTGGCGCGCACGCTGGTGACGCTGCGCACTTTTTTCCGGTTCCTGCGCCAGGAGGGGGTGGTGCGGCGGGAGCCGACGGAGCACATCGAATCGCCCAAGATGTGGAAGCGGCCGCCCAAGTTTCTGAGCGTGGAGGAGGTCGAGCGGCTGCTGGCGGCGCCCGAGACGGCGACCCCGCGGGGCCTGCGGGACAAAGCCA
>CAYTXK010000410.1:0-1993 GCA_964441645.1 uncultured Acidobacteriota bacterium | reverse complement strand
AGCCCTCGGAGAGGAGCTCGACGCCCGTACGGATATCTTTTCCCTCGGAGTCGTCCTCTACGAGATGGCAGCCGGGCGGCAAGCATTTTCCGGAAATACTTCGGCGGCCATCTTCGACTCCATTCTCCATCGCACACCTACGGCCCCCGGGCGCTTGAATCCCGATATGCCAGCGGAGTTGGACCGGATTATCAGCAAGACGCTGGAGAAGGATCGCGACCTTCGCTACCAGACCGCTAGCGAGCTGCGCGCCGACCTGAAACGCCTCAAGCGCGACACCGACTCCGCCCGCAGTCCCGCGGCCAGCGGAGCGGTCTCAATCGCACAGCCTCGGCCCAAGTGGCGTTCGAAGATCGCCATCGGCGCCGCGGGGATTGCCTTGCTCGTGCTACTTGTGTTGTTAGGTCAGGCCTATCTGCAAAAAGGGAGCGGCGAGGCCATTGACTCGCTGGCGGTTTTGCCCTTTTTCAACGCCAGCGGCGACCCGGAAACGGAGTATTTGAGCGACGGCCTCAGCGAAGCCCTCATCAACAGCCTCTCGCAACTGCCCCATCTGCGAGTGATGTCCCGCAGCTCGGTGTTTCGCTACAAAGGCAAGGAAGTGGACCCGCAGGCCGTGGCCAAGGAGCTGGGCGTACGCGCCGTGCTCACTGGGCGCCTCCTGCAACGCGGCGACTCGCTCTCCATCAGCGTCGAGCTGGTCGACGCCCGCGATAACTCCCACCTCTGGGGCGAGCAGTACAGCCGCAAGCTCGCCGATGTCCTCGCCCTCCAGCAGCAGATTTCCGGCGACATCTCCCAGAACCTCCGCCTGCGCCTTTCGGGCGAAGAGAAAACCCGCCTGGCCAAGCAGCCCACCAGTGACACCGAGGCGTATCAGCTTTATCTCAAGGGTCGCTATTACTGGAACAAGAGGACCCCGCAAGGCTTCCAGAAGGCCAGGGAGCATTTCGAGCAGGCCATCGAGAAAGACCCGGGTTATGCCCTCGCTTATGCCGGTTTAGCCGACTGTTACGACACGCTGGATTGGTACGGTGTGCTGGCGCCAAAAGACTCGTTCCCAAAAGCGAAGGCAGCGGCAACGAAAGCTCTAGCCATTGACGACGCCCTGGCCGAAGCGCACACCTCGCTGGCCTGGACTATGTTCCTTTACGAGTGGGATTGGTCAGGCGCCGAGAGGGAGTTCAAGCGGGCTATGGAGTTGAACCCCAGCTATGCCAACGCTCACCTGTGGTATGCCAACTTTTTGCAAGGGCAGGGCCGGCTGGATGAAGCCCTGGCGGAGTACCAACGGGCGCTGGAAGCTGATCCGCTCTCACTGGTCAACAATTCGGCCCTCGGACAGGTATTCATCTGGAGGCGACAATACGACCGAGCCATCGAACAAGAGCGCAAAGCCGTTGATATGGACCCGAACCACCCTCTGGCGCGCCTCTATCTCGGGATGGTTTATGAGCAAAAGGGGATGTACGAGCCGGCTATCGCCGAGTTTCGCAAGGCCACGGAACTTTTTGAACGTGAACCGATTGGGCTCGGGGCGCTCGGCCATGCCTATGCCGTGTCGGGTAACAGGGCCGAGGCGCGGAAGGTGCTGGAGGAGCTGAACCAACTTCGCAAAAAGAGGTACGTCTCGGCCTACTTCGTGGCTGTCATCTATGCGGGCCTGGGAGAAAAGGACCAGGCCTGGGCCTGGCTCGAAAAGGCCTATGAGGAACGAGCCAGCTGGCTCTCCCAAATGCTGAAGGTGGACCCCCGGCTTGACACCCTCCGCTCCGACCCCCGCTTCGCCGACCTGCTGCGCCGCATGAATCTCCCCTAAACCCTGAGATTTGAGTGATTTGTTCTTGACACCCTTCCGCCGCATAGGGTACAAAAGCGGGGAGCAGTACGGGCCACTTGTGGGGCGTTGTCCGTTGTTCTACCCGGAGAGGGTCGGGGCCCCCCCGGGAATAAGAAAACTAAAGGCGATGCCAAAGCGCTTTTACACACTGGT
>CAYTXK010000409.1:0-2021 GCA_964441645.1 uncultured Acidobacteriota bacterium | reverse complement strand
TTAGAGCAGCGGACTCATAATCCGTTGGTCCCTGGTTCGAATCCAGGCGGGCCCATTACAAGAAACCGAAACTCTAAGACCGAAAGAGGAATTTCGCGAACCACACTACAGTGCCGACCCGCTCAATAGGGTCGCCGGACAGCTTCCGCCAGGTAGTTGACCTTCCCGGGAAGCCGCAGGCGAATCTTGCGCCGCAGCCCGGCCAGCGTCTCGTTAATCGCGGCATCCACTTCCTCGAACGGCTCCTCGCGCCACCCGGCTCGCTCCATCGCCAGCCGCCGAAATAGCCGCAGCATTTCGAAGAGGTCGTCGGGCTCAAAGCCGTTGGTGGCCGCCACGCGCGCCTGCTCGGCCACAAAATCCTCCAACTGCCCGAAGTTGCCGTTCTGCGTGGCCTCCAGGCAACCGTCGTACCAGCGCCCCGCCGTCTCCACCAGCTCGGCCAGCGGCAGCAGCCCGAAATCCCCCTTCGCGTAGAAAACCCCCTCCCCTGCCAGCTCCGCAAACTCCTTCCGCTTCATCGCCGGCAGCCCATATCAGTTGAATGCGCTCTTCACAGCTTCATGATGAAAGCCAGCTTGAAGAAAGGCGGCAGGTGGTCCTGCGAATCGGTCGTGGATCCGTTAGAGGTAGTGGTCGTTGATGGGGTGTCGACCGTGTGCGTATGGTTCGCTGGAACAACAGCTATGGTTATGACGCCCGACCCAGCTGTCACGTCTGAACTCGGTTCCTGCGGCCCGCTGGATTGGACCACTGCCGGATCAACACTGTGTGTGTGCGAGTTCACAGCATGCGAATGGCTGGTGAAGCCGCCCGTCGCTCCTGGATTCTCCGCGGTAGCAACCCCCATAATGAACCGGCTCCTTAGATCCGGCGTGCCATTGGCGCCGTCGCAAAGTGCCCAGCCCGATGGAATGCTGGCCAAGGAACCCGACCACATGACAATCACGCCTGAAGGAACCCCGCTGGCGGCTTGCCAGCTCGCCAGGCCGTCGGCATCCGAGGTCAAGACCTTTCCGACTCCGGGTGAGCCGCCGGTAATCTTGACTTGCCCCGCAACCTCCAGTGCTGCGCCGGGGGTGGTGGTACCGATGCCCACCCGCGAATTGACGCTGTCAACACTGAGAATGGGCGTCGCCCCAGCGCCGAACGACCGCTGGACTTGAAAGGCCGTGGTTACATCCGTTCCGGGCCGGACGGCGATGCCCCCCGCACCACTCCCGAAAGTGTTTATCAGGGCCTGGCTGCCGTCGTGGCGAACATACACGCGCTTGGCGTTGGTGGGACTGTATATTCCCAGCGACGTCCCGTTCAGGATCGAGGTCTCAAACGCCCCCACGAGCTGGACGTTCACTCCGGCGCCGGCGCCGTTGATCTGCAGGCTGCTTCCGATATTATGGATGAAGGCGCTTTTGACCACCCCGTTGTGCTCGCCAAAGATTTGGATGCGGCCGTCGGAGGCATTGTTCCCCACCGGGGTAGGGTTGCCCACTACCAACCGTGTCTCCGCGCCGGTCTTCTGCACGTGCAGTTTCCCCCCGGGCGTCGTCGTCCCCACACCAATGTCGCCTCCCCCGGTTTCGGTGATGATGGAGTCTTGCACCGTGTCGGTGGCGGTGAACTTGGCAATCTGCCCCACCGTCCCGCTGACCACCTGCGCCAGCGTTCCGTCGCCGCCCTTGCTGAGCGTCTTTCCCTGGCCGCTTCCACTCTTTTCTGACTCCTCGCCTGAGGGCGCGGCCAGTAAGAAAGCCTCGGCCGGCTTGCCGCCCAAACGCTCGGCATCCGCCGCCTTCAGCGCATAGGGCACGCTCACTAGCAGAATCCGCGGCCTCCCGGCCGCAGGCAGGCTGCTGTCTTCTCCTTGGACCGTTACTTCTAGCCAGCGGGCCTCCTCTGAAGCAAAAATCTCCAGCGGCAAACCCTCGTTGTGGGTCGAACCCAGCAGCACGGTGTAGCGCCCCTCCGCCCCCAACTCCACGTTTTGCGTCTCCAGCCACAGCGGGCTGCCACCGCTCTGC
>CAYTXK010000408.1:615-2026 GCA_964441645.1 uncultured Acidobacteriota bacterium | reverse complement strand
CAATTTCTTTTTCGGGCTGGCGGATGCCGGCTTGCCGGTAAGCCATCTGCGCGGCCACGCGCGCATACTCGGCGCGCACCCAGTCGCGCGACTCCACCGTCGGGCTATCGCTGGCGAAACCCACGCCGCGCACCCAGACGGGCTGCGACTTCACTTCGCGCGTCCGCACGCGGTCTTCGTTCGCCAGCACCACCACCACGCAGCCGTCGGCAGCCCGCGCGCGCTCGATTTCACGCAAGGGATAGAAATCGTACGGGGAAGCCTCGATGTCGCCCGCCAGCGTCCGCGCCGGGTAGGCCGCCAGCGGATTGCGCAGGGCATTGGTGCGGTTCTTGGCGGTGACATGCGCGCACTGCTCGGGCGTGATGCCGGTCTCGTGCAGGAAGACGTTCATCTCCAGCCCGGCCAGCGCGTGCGGGTTGAAGCCCAGCGGGCGGTTGTACACCGGGTCGGTGGCGTAGTCGAGGATCCAATCGGGGGTCAGGATGTTCGAGGCTTTGCTGTGCGCCTCGACCACAACCACCTCGGCCAGGCCGCTCTGGATCTGCATTACTCCGTCCGCCAGCCCGTGCAGGCCGTCGGCCGACACCGTGTGCATGGGCTTCTGCACCGCGCCCAGTTGGTCGGGGGTGTATTCGTCGAAAATAGAGAGCCCTTCGTTCAGGTCCTCAGCGCAGGTGACGAAGGAATCCACCTCGGCGGACTCGATGCCGGCATCCAGGTAAGCGCGCTGCGCCGTCTGGAACATCATCTCTTTGTAGGATTGCCGCGGGGTGGCTGCCTGGGCGGCCTGGGCGCCAATGCCGATGATGGCTACGCGCGGCTGCATCGAAGGTGTCGGTCCCGCCTTTACCCAGAATGAGGCGGCGCGGTGCCGGGCTTGCAGATTCGCCGCCGGGAAGAAGGCTAGAAGTTACTGCAATGGACACGCAGGGTCAAGTGAGCTTTCATCAACGAGAGAACGCCCGCGCCAGCTTGCGATTCAAGTCGCCCAGCGTGCGGTATTTCACCAGCCGCACCCCCGGCGAGCCGGCCACCATCGCCGAGAGCCGCGGATGGTCCTCCGGCCGGAAGAGGCACAGCACGGGCTTTCCCCACTCAGTAGCCTTGCCTATTTCATAGCCCACGCCGAGGCTGGGCGTAGTCACCTCCGCCACCAACCAATCCGCCTTGCGCAGCCAGCGCTGGTCTCGGTCGTGGATGCCGCGATTGCTGCCGCTCTCGCCACGCCCGCTCAGCTTGGGGTCGCCGATGTGCTCAGTCAAGACGCGGCCGTGCTTCTTCAACAAGCCAATGATCTCGCGGTACAGGCCGGCATCGCGCCGTCCGCCGCTGATGGAGCCGGCAAAGTAGATCGTCCTCTGCCTCAAGTTTCCCTTCATCCCTCTCGCCCTTCTCGCCTTCATTGTCA
>CAYTXK010000408.1:0-520 GCA_964441645.1 uncultured Acidobacteriota bacterium | reverse complement strand
CGCGCTTCTCGCATTCATTGTCATCCTGAGCGAAGCGAAGGATCTGCTTTTCTCTCTCCTACAGCGAACTCGACTGCTCGGACCAAAAGCCCACCGAGAGGGACCAACTCCGCCACCAATCCCATGGCAAGAGCCCGCTCCGCTGTAACTGACTCGCCGCTGAGCAGCATCTCTAGCGCGGGGCCTCTGCCCACCAGCCGCGGTAGGCGCTGCGTCCCGCCCCAGCCCGTAATGATCCCCAGCGTTGCGCCCGGATGACCGAAGACAGCGTCGGGCGAGGCCAGGCGCGCGTGGCAAGCCAGCGCCAGATCGAACCCCCCGCCGAGGCAGTAGCCGGAAACGGCCGCGATGATTGGCTTGGGCGCTTCGGCTAATCGTTCGAAGAGCAGCTGTGAGCGCCGCGAAAACTCCAGCCCCGTGCTGCCACTGAGCGCGCCAACTTCCGAAATCTCTGCGCCGGCGGCGAAGCAGTTCTCCGTGCCGTGCAGCACCAGGCCCTCGCAGGTAGCATCAGGAAGGA
>CAYTXK010000407.1:0-2036 GCA_964441645.1 uncultured Acidobacteriota bacterium | reverse complement strand
AATGAAGTTTCTGACCACAGGGACACAGACCGAACGGTTCGAGAGTGCCGGGACCCTCGCCGCTGCCCTCCTCCTCTCCCTATTCTTCTCCCTGCTCGCCGGCGCCGCCCCCGCCAAGAGCCGCCTGGAGCGCTTCGCTCTGGCCCAGAAGGACTTCGAGCGCGCCGGCCGGCAAAGGGCTGACCTGGAAGGCACGCCGCCCGAGCAGCGCAAGGAAAAAGACTACCTGGGCGTCGCGTTTCTCTACCGCCGCGCCTATGACCGGGCCCCCTTCAGCAGCCTGGGGGCCGACGCCCTGGCGGCCGCCGCCGAGACCTACCACGAAATGGGCAAGCAGTTCGACCCCAAGTACTGGCGCGGCGCCATCGCCACCTACCACTTGCTGCGCAAGGAATACCCCAGCACGCGCCACGGAGACGACGCCCTCTTCAACATCGCCCAGATGTATCGCGTCCATTTGAAAAACCTGGACGCCGGGCTCGACGCTTACCAGCAGCTCCTCAAGGCCTACCCGCGCTCCCGCTTCGCCGCCACCGCCCGCGACCGCATCAAGAGCATCCAGACCGAGCAGGCCGAAGCCAAAGCGGCGGCCGAAAAGGCTAAGACCGAGAGCGCGCCCCCTGCTCCGGCTCCCAGCCCTCGCGCCGCGGCCTCCGCGGATTCGCGCGTGGAAGTCCGCAACATCCGCTATTGGAACGGTAAGGACTTCACCCGCGTGGTGATTGACCTTGAAAAAGAGGTGAAATACGAGGCCGGGCGCATCGCCAACCCCAAGCGCATCTTTTTCGACCTCTACAACACGCGCTTGAGCACGGTGCTGGCGGGAAAGACTTTTACCGAGGTGAACGAGGGTCTGCTCGACCGCATTCGCGTGGCCGAGAACCGCGACGGCATCACCCGCGTGGTGCTGGAAGTAAAGAGCGGCGAGGACTCAGTCTTCTCCCTGCCCAATCCATTCCGGTTGGTGGTGGACATCCGCGACCGCCAAGCCTTGCAGCAAGAGCGCGCTTCCGAGCCCGCCAGCGGCGCCAGCAAGCCCGTCGTCTCTGACCCCGAGCCGGCTACCCCCACGCCTGCCAAGGCCGAACCCGTTAGCGCCTCCCTGCCCAGGACACCCGGCGCTCCCAAGCCCACCCAAGACGGCAACCACACGCTCTCCCGGGCTTTGGGCCTGAAGGTCGGGCGTATCGTCCTCGACCCCGGCCACGGCGGGCACGACACCGGAACCGTCGGACCTACCGGCTTGATGGAGAAAGACTTGGTGCTCGATCTCTCGCGGCGGCTCGGCAAGCTCCTGCAAGAGCAACGAGGAGCTGAGGTTGTCTTCACCCGCGAGGACGACACCTTCGTGCCCCTGGAAAACCGCATCGCCCTGGCCAACGAGAAGCAGGCCGACCTCTTCCTCTCCATCCACGCCAATTCCAGCCGCAGCGCCGGCGTGCGGGGCGTAGAAACCTTCTACTTGAACTTCACCAGCGACTCCGAAGCCCTGGAGCTGGCGGCGCGCGAAAACGCCCTCTCCCAAAAGTCGGTCCACGAGCTGCAAGACCTGGTGCGCACCATCAGCCGCAACGAGAAGATCGACGAATCGCGCGAGATGGCCCGCGTCGTCCAGGAGTTCCTGCACTCCGGGCTGCGCAAAACCAGCCGGCAGATTCACGACCGGGGCGTGAAGCAGGCGCCTTTCGTCGTCCTCATTGGCGGCAGCATGCCCTCGGTGCTGACCGAGGTGGGGTTTCTCTCCAATCCCGACGATGAGCAATTGATGAAGTCCCCCCAGGGCCGCCAGAAGGTGGCCGAGGCGCTCTTTGCCGGAATGTCCAAGTATCTCGAAGACTTGAACAGCGTCGCCTTTACCGCCGAGAAATCCGCCAGCTCCCCCCAGGAGTAGCTTCCTCTTGTAGCTCCAGCGGCGCAGCCTGTATTAGCCACCCCTTAGGGCAACCCCCGGCTCCACCTGAGTGCGCGCGCCAATTGGTGCGCTCTGATAGAATGGACAGATATGAGCGTACCGCGTGTGTCAGTGATCACCCCCG
>CAYTXK010000406.1:1458-2037 GCA_964441645.1 uncultured Acidobacteriota bacterium | reverse complement strand
TTGAAGTCGCCGAGGAAGATGATGTCGCCTTCGCCGGGGTCAGCCTCCTGCACTGAGAGAGCGGCATCGCGCAGCGCCACCAGTTCGGCATCAGCGTCATCGGGTTTGATGTGGCACACCAGCACGGTAAAGTCGAAGTTACCGGCGCGAAAGGTGGCCACCAGAGGCTCGCGCTCGAAGACGTTGTTGGGATCGGGCAGGGTGAAGGAGCGGATAAGCTGCACGCGCGCCGGGATGTAGTAGATGACGTACTGCTCCTTGCTGGTGCTGCGGCCCAGGCGCTCTCCTTCCACCATGGCGTATTCCGCTTGGGCCTGCTCGTTCAGGCGGGCCAGGAATTGGTCGGCCACGGTCTCCGAAGAGTCGCGAACCTCTTGGACGGCCAGTAGGTCGAACTGTTGCGCCGTTTGGAGCAGCACGTCCATCACGTCCTCTTTGGCTAGCTTGGTCTGGCCAAAGACCTGAATGTTGAAGGCGCCGACGCGCAAGAGATCGTGGGGATTGGGGGCGGGAGCGGTCAGAAAGGCTCCGGTGCCGACGGCTCCCACCACCGCCAGAGAGGCGATCAGATTGCGGATG
>CAYTXK010000406.1:1090-1448 GCA_964441645.1 uncultured Acidobacteriota bacterium | reverse complement strand
CCACCCACTCCGGTCGGCTAGGCATCGGGGCCTCCCTCGGGTTTCTTGGCCGCAGTCGGGAGCGAGCGCCGGTCCCGTACAAAGGAGCGCAGCTCGTAAATTCCACCCAGGGTGTCGTGCCAGAACTTGGAGCCGAACCCCAGCGCCAGGCCGGTAAGAACTGACCCGGCGACGGCATAGAGGAAGGTACCGGCGTTGGCCAGGGCCGGTGAGCGGAACCAAGCGCCTTCACGGGCCGTCACCCAGCCGATGGTTTGCCAGGGGTCGGTGGGGTTGGCGACGATCTCGAGCATGTTGGCTTTCACCAGCAGGGCGAGCACGATGCCGGCGATCAGGGTGCGACCGGCGATGGCTTTCT
>CAYTXK010000406.1:0-1080 GCA_964441645.1 uncultured Acidobacteriota bacterium | reverse complement strand
TCGCTCTTCCGGAGACTTAACGTGGGGCTGCTGAGTTTCCAGGCATTGGTGACGCGCTCCACCATGAAGCTGAGCACGCTCAGTAGAACCAAAACGTTTACCATGGGTTCGAACGGGGTCATTGCAGTTCCTCCTTTTGTGTGGAGCAATGGATGGGGAAACTGCGCCGATTGTGCTCCCCGGAGGAAGGCGAGGTCAAGCGGGCAGACTTTGGATGAGGAACCAGAAGGGCGGCAGGACAGGGGATGCTCTCCGCCTTGGCATTCTCGGGCCGGAAAAGGAGCGAAAAGGGGCGGGAGCGGTTGCCGTTAGACGCCGTCAGACGCCGTTTAACCCCTATTTTTACCCGTTCAGGTGAAAAAACTTCGCTCTTGGGCCTTCTCTTAGGGTACAATCGCGCCTGTTGAATGAGTGGGAGTGAGCCCGGTCTGGGGCTACCAAAGCAGTCAGAATCGAGCAGTTTCATAGCGTTGGGGCTTATTTTTCCTTCGAGTCCCCCTCGCCTGACTCACTCCGAACATAAAAAGGGAGCTGACAAGACGATGCCGAGTCTCACGACGCGAGCTTTGAAGTATTTTGACGCCGCACTGTGCTGGACGGCCGGGGCGGCGTTCGAGACCGTCCATTTCTTCAACAAGTACCGGCCGGGCCCCACTTTCATCCCGCGGTGGTCGGAGAAGCCGCTGCTGAAGTCCTGGCAGAAGACCAAGCCGACGCTGGGCTTCCCGCGCGAGACCGACTCGCTCTGCCCCGACTGCGTGAAGGAAGCGCGCGAGCGCATCCTGAGCGGAGAGGACGACTGGCGGAAGCTGCTGAGCGAGAAAATCGGCGAGATCAAGGCCTCGATCATCGAGCGCGACGGCCAGGTCTGGATGGTGAAGGATTGCCCCCGGCACGGCCGCTACGAAGACCTGATGGCGCTGGACTCGAAGTTCTTGGCCTGGATTGAGAAGAACTTCCCGGGCCGCGACATCCGCGCCCACAACGACGCCGACCTGCACAACCACGGCTCTTCGACCATCAAACACGGCCGCGGCTCGGTGTTGACCGTGGACCTCACCAACCGCTGCAACATGATGT
>CAYTXK010000405.1:0-2040 GCA_964441645.1 uncultured Acidobacteriota bacterium | reverse complement strand
GCGGCAAACAATTGATTATAGGGGCCAGCGGTTCAGACTGTCAACGCGGGCTAGGGAGAGGAAGCGCTGGCGGCGGGCAGCGGGACGTCCACGCGGCCCAGCAGCCCGGTGCGGTTGTCACGCAGCAATAGCCGCAACTGGTAAGCCCCCGGGGGCAATTCCAACTTGACCGGCAGCACTACGCCGCGGCGCACCGCCTGCTGATACTCGGCCGCGCTCAGCTGCCAGCGCACGTGCCGGGCTACGTTTTTGACCAGGGAGCCCTCGGGCGAAAAGGCGGCGGCGACAAAGTCCAAATCAGCCTCCCGAGCGCCCTCCGGCAGCTCTCCGAACACCTTGCTGTCCGCCTCGAGCCAAAACTCGATGGCAACGAGCAGCGGAGCTACCGGCGCGGGCGGCGGCACGCGGGTGTGGAAGGTGAGTCCGGTAGCGGGAAAAGGGCTGGTCAGCGCCGGGAGCAGCTCCGCGGAGATTTCCTCCTCCGTTCTATGGGCAGTTTCCCTCCGCTCGGGGATGGCCGTGGCGTAATAGCCGGCGCGATATCGCACCTCGAGCCCCGGCTGGGCGAGCTTGACCCCAAGCCGACGATACGCCCCGTCCCAGCTCTTGTTTTTCGGGTAGTAGCCCAGCGTGTAGTAGGCCGAGCCATCGGAGACCGCCAGGGCCACGGCGGTGCTCAAGTCATTGCGGTTGTAGAAGGCTTGCCCGCCCGTGCTGTCCGCCAGCGAGTTCATCACCCCCAGCGTGCTTTGGAAGTAAACCTTGGGGTCGCTCACCGAACCAGTCGGCATGTTGACGTACCCGTAGTTGGGATCCACCCGCATACTCCGCCGGCCCATGCGCTGCTGAAACTCACCGTAGGTTTCGTCCGAGGCCAGTGGATCTAATCCCCGCGGGTCGACGGGATAGACCGCCACGCGGGCGTCACTCAAAAGCTGGCCCGTCTTGCGCAGGTCGTCGCCCATTGACCACTTCTCCCGGCCGGGGTACAGCGCCAGAAACGACCCGGACAGCCACACCAGGTTCTTGCGTCCCGGGTAGCCCTGGACGGATTGACCGATGGCCCGCAGCGCCGCCAGGGTGAGCTCCATGCGCTCTTTGTCGCTCTGGGCCATGAAGCTCTGTTCCTTCTGCTGCATCTCGTCAATGTGGGACGCCGGTTCACCAAACGCCGCCGACACTTCCCGCAGGTATTCGTAGTAGGCGCGCATTTCTCGCGAGGTGATCATTTCGCGCGTGGAAAGCAAAGCAGACTGCTCGGGCTCAAAACTCTTGACCGCCGCCAGCAACAATTCCCTGTCGGTCGTAAAGTCCTGGAGCACTCGGAGCCGTTTGGTCAGCACCAGGATGGCGGTCCATTGACCCGATTGCGCCGGGGAGCCCAAGTAGTGCAAGGCTTCCTCGCGCATCAGGACCTGATCCTTGCGCGCGGTATTGAGCGCGTCGAGCAGGACGATGGTCAGTGCGCCGCGCGGTGGATGGTATTCGGGGCGGTTGGTATAGACATGCGGCGGCAGGGGCGGGGGCGCCGAGGGCGGCGCGGCCGCCGCGCTCCATTCGAAGACGGAGATTTCCTGCGCCTCGCCTTCCTCTTTGAGCGCGAAGTCCTGCCGAGTCAAACCGGAAATCGCATTTCCCTTCTTGTCGGTGACGACAACGTCCACCAACACCAGGCGGGTTTCAACCCGTAGCGCAGTGGCAGGAAGCTTCGGCTCGGAAGCCTTTTGCTGGGCGCCGGCAAAGATGGCGGAACCAAAAACACTCACGAGCAGCAGGCGGGAGAACCAGCGCGCTCCCGACCCTGCCTTCCGCGCCGTTTTCTTTGTAGGAGAATCCACCAGTCCGCCGCCTAAACCGAGCTTCCAATTCAGAGTACACCTCTTCGGCCAGGTTGCCAATCGAGGCGGGCTCAGGCGCGCAGGAAGCGGCGGAATTTCTCCGGGCGGGCGTCGTAGCCGGGGAAAATGGCGCTGAGGTTCGCAGCGCCCAGGTGGTGGACAAACACTTCGCCCAGCACGTCGCGAAAGTCGGTGGTGAGCG
>CAYTXK010000404.1:0-2049 GCA_964441645.1 uncultured Acidobacteriota bacterium | reverse complement strand
CTCGAAATTGGCCAGGATGGCCTCCAGCCGCTCGGGCTGCTCGGGAGCTTCGGCGGGGAGCTGCCGCCGCAGCGCCCCGGGGGAGGTTTGGGCCAGCACCGGGTAGCGGTCGGCGTGTTCCATGTAATCGGCCACCCAATCAATCAGCCGGTGGCCCGCGGCACGGAATTCCTCGGCAGGCATGTCGCCCAGTTCAGGCGAGCGGGCCGCAACATTGGATGGCTGTGCCATGGAGACCTCCCGTTCGGCTAGAAACCTTGCCATTCTTGGTCGGCCCTCGAGAGGTGTCAAGAAGCGTCCCGGGGGTCATCGGTTGACATTCGCGACGCCCTTCCATAGCCTCGATGGGCGCGGGGACAGGGGGGTGGCCGCCGCGAGGCTGCCGGATGAGCCACAAGCCTATTCTCAACTTTGCCGACTTCTGGCCGTATTATCTGGCCGAACATAGCAAGCCCTCAACGCGCGCCCTGCATTTCCTGGCCACCCTGGCGTGGCTCGGGCTGCTGCTGGCGGCGGTGGTTACCAGCCGCTGGTGGCTCTTGGCGGCTATCCCGGTGGCAGCCTACGGGTTGGCCTGGGCCTCGCACTTTTTCCTGGAGCGAAACCGTCCCGCCACCTTTAAATATCCCTTGTACTCCCTGCTGGCCGACCACCAGATGTTCCTTTACATGCTGATCGGCCGGATGACCGCCGAGCTCGCCCGCCTGAACATCACCCCGCGAGCCTAGTGCCGTTCCAACTTTTTGCGCCTAGGTGAGGCCGAGGGCAGGCCCGGTAGCCCATACCAGGAAACTGTATGCCACCTTAGTTGAAGTTAGTTGGAACGGTACAGACCGCTATCTTTCCTGTGCTTCAGCCGTCTAATTCTTCGAGTGGAGCACGGGTGGAGCGAACATTTTCCGTCGGATTACCGTAATTAATAGAGAGGTCGGCAACGGAAGCTGGGCCCGGGATCCGAGGTGATTATGAACAATAAAAACAACCGCAAGCGGCGTCGTTGGCTGCTCATCGGCGGGGGCAGCGCTGCCGTGGCGGTGCTGGCCCTGGTCGCCGCGCTCGCCCTGCGCTCCAATCACAAGATCGATCCTTCCAAGCTGGTCAAGGTAGAGCGGGGCGATATTGCCCGCTCGGTGGTGGCGACGGGGAAGATTGAGCCCCTGGCCAAAGTAGAGGTGAAATCCAAGGCCAGCGGCATCGTCAAACAAGTGTTCGTCCACTACGGCGATACCGTGAAGCGCAGCCAGGTCTTGGTTGAGCTCGACAAAGAAGAACTGAGCGCCCGCGTCCGCGAAGCCCGCGCCAACCTGATGGCCGCCCAGGCTGCGCAGGGGGCCGCGCAGGCCACCAACGAGCGCAACCAGGTAGAAGCGCAGGCGCCCGACCTGCCGTACTTCAAGTCCGCCATGGAGCGCGCTCAGCAGTTGTTCACTGATGGGCTGATCTCGAAAGCCGTGGTCGAAGACGCCGAAAAGGCCTACCACATGGCTCTCAACAAGCAGATGGCCGCGCTGCGCAGCGTGGCTATGACGCAGGCGGAGGTGGCTCGAGCCCTAGCGCAAGCGGCCCAGACCCAGGCTGCTCTGGAGCGCGCCGAGGAGGATTTGCGCAATTCCACCATCGCCAGCCCTATGGACGGCCTGGTGCTGTCGCGCGATGTCGAAGTGGGCGACGCCGTCAGCTCCATCCTGGTGTTGGGCTCGCAGGCCACGCTGGTAATGACCCTCGGGGACGTGAGCGAAGTCTACGTTCTGGGCAAGGTGGACGAAGCCGACATCGGCAAGGTCTACCTGGCGCAGCGCGCCCGCATCAAGGTGGAGTCCTTCCCTGACCGCCCCTTTGAGGGCCAGGTGACCAAGATTTCGCCTATGGGAGTGGAAAAGGACAACGTAACCACCTTCGAGGTGCGCGTCTCCATCCAGAACCCCGGCGGGGAGCTCAAGGCCAACATGAGCGCCAACGCCGAAATCATTCTGGAAGAAAAGAAGGGCGTGCTGCTCGTCCCCGAGTCGGCGCTCATCTACGACAAAGAGCGCAAAGCCTCGGTGGAAG
>CAYTXK010000403.1:0-2074 GCA_964441645.1 uncultured Acidobacteriota bacterium | reverse complement strand
GCCCGCCCCATCAGCACGTTGTCATTCTGAGCCCTTGCATGCCATGGCGGCGAAGAATCCCAGCTGGTCGCACAAGCACAACCTTGGGATTCGCCTGCCGGGGGCGGCGAGGAACCTGCTTTTCTCAAGGCCGACTGCTGATCCCTGATTGCTGATGGCTGACGGCTGCTCTTCACCCGCAGGGATTCTCCAACGAAGGGCTGAAGCTCGGCGTCAGCAATTGTGCCGGGCCCTCTTCGTGCACGGCCATAATGTCCTCGAGGCGCAACCCGTAATCCCCCTGCACGTAAATCCCCGGCTCGTCCGAAAAGGTCATCCCCGGCTCCAGCACAATCTTGTTGCCGCGCACCAGATAAGGATGCTCGTGGCCGTCGAGCCCGATGCCGTGGCCGACGCGATGGGTGAAAAGCTCGTAGTCCTGCCCGTAACCGGCCTCGACAACCACCCGGCGGGCGGCGTCGTCCACCGAGCCGCAGGTCCGCCCGCGCTGCGCGGCGGCCAGCGCCGCATCCTGGGACCGGCGCACGGTGTCGAAGGCGCGGCGAAGTTTATCCGACGCCTTGCCGAAGACCGACGTGCGTGTGACGTCGGAGGCGTAGCCTTCGACCGCCGTGCCGCCGTCAATCAGCACCCCGTCGCCCTCCGCCAGCCGCTGCGGCTTGATGCTTCCGTGCGGCAGCGCCGCCCCCGCGCCGAAGCCCACCAAGGCACCGCCTTGCAGCCCCATGCCGGCGAACCCCTGCGAGACCAGGCTGCGCGCCTCGCGGTCCGTCATCCCCTCGCGCAGCGAAGCGAACACCGCCCGATAGACGTCCACGGTGGCGTGACAGGCGAGCCGCATCAGCTCCAGCTCGTGCGCCGACTTGCGCGCCCGGCAGCCGAAGGTGACCGGGTAAGCGCTCGCGTACTCAAACGCCAGCGCCGTTTGACGCAAGCCGTCGAAGAAAAAGTAGGGCATCGTTTCCTCGACGCCCACGCGCCCGCTGCGCAGCCCGCGGTCGGCGAGCGACTTCGCCACCAGGGCGTAGGGGCTTTCGTCCTCCTGCCACCCGCGCACCTCGAGCGGCCAGCGCAACAGCTCGCGCGCCCGCCCTTCTTCAAACGCCGGGCAGACGATCACCGGCTCGCCCTGCGCCGGAAGTAGGAAAGCAAACAGCCTCTCGCCCCCGCTCCAGCGAATGCCGGCGTAGTAGTAGAGCGAGGTGCTCGGAGAGAGATACAGCGCCCCGAACGCCGGCTTGGCCTCCCGCATCAGCCGCTGCGCCTGCGCCACGCGGCCTTGAAACTCTTCCGGGGTGATGGGGTGGACGCGGTCGCCGAGTGGTGCCAGCTTCTCGAAGGGCGCGGGCAGCGAACTGGGCGGCGCGGCGGCTTGCGCCTCGCGGGCGGGCGAGGCCAGCGGGGCGACTTCCGGCAGCGCCAGCCCCAGCGCGGCGGTCTTGAGCAACGTCCGGCGGCTCAGCGGCATGGAGCCTCCTCTCGGCTTCCTCGAACGAGGAAACTGTGCTTCTACTCGCGGGCACCAGCGAAGTCAACGGTTATAATAATCGTGCCACAAAACGATTAGGAGGAAACAATGAAACACAAGAGAGTTCTGGTGGTAATCGGACTCGTGCTGGCGCTCGCCGCCCTCTACGGGCTGGGAGCGGCCAAGCCGCCCAAACGCCGCGTCATCAACTTGCCTGACCACCTCGCCGACCTGCCCTTCAGCGACGCCGTGGTGGTGGACGATGAGCTTTATCTCGCCGGGCGCATCGGGCTCGATCCCAAGACCCGCCGGCCTCCGGCCGAGCTGGAGCAAGAGATTCGCCTGCTGCTCGACGGCATGAAGGCCACCCTCGCTGCCGCCGATATGACCATGGACGACCTCGTCACCGTAACCGTCTATTGCCCCGACCTGACCCTCTATCAGCAGTTCAACACCGTGTATCGAACCTATTTCCAGAAAGACTTTCCCGCCCGCGCCTTCATCGGTTCCGGGCCGCTGCTCTTCGGGGGACATTTCGAAGTGCAGGCGGTGGCGATCAAGCGCTGAGGCGAACTTTTCGCCGTCAAACGCCGTATAACCAATCAA
>CAYTXK010000402.1:0-2077 GCA_964441645.1 uncultured Acidobacteriota bacterium | reverse complement strand
TTGTAGAATCGCCACCACGATGAGACGCCGTGCACGGGGCGACCTCGCGATCCTGCTCGGCGCGCTGCTCCTGGCGTCGGCCTGCGCCACGCCGGTCGGCGTCGTGCGGGGCAATCCCCAGTCGGTGTACCGCGCCCTGACGTCGAGCGTGCTCTCGACGGGAGAGCCGAGCGCGTCCACCGCGCAGGTGCTCCATCGGCGCGGGCTGGCCACGCGCTTCGAGGACGAGCCGGAAGCCGTGCTCACGGAGCTGCGCGGCACGGGCGTGGGACTCAGCCGCGACCGGCTCTTCGCGCTGGCCGAGCTGTCGTTCGCCCACGCGGACAAGGAGAAGAAGAAGCTGGCGTTCCGGAGGGTGACCGACGAGCTGATCGCGGCCCTGGGGGTGAAGGTGGATCGGCAGCGTCTGGACTCGACGCACATCCTGTCGAACATCGCGATGCGGAACCGGCTGGGGCTGTTTTGCGACGTGATCGGGCTGTTCGTGCGGGCGGTGAAGCGGGAAGACGCGAAAGCCTACGGGGAGCTGTCCCCGGGGATCCTCCGGCGGCACGGGGAGGAGTCCCGGTATGCGGACGCGCGGAAGGGAGAGGGTCCCCGGCGGCTGGGGGTGGTGGCGCGGGACACCGGGCGGCTGGTGGACCGGTTCGAAGACCATGCGACCCTGGCGAAGGCCGAGGAATGGAAGCTTCTGAAGCGTCTCTTCGACGACCAGTGCGAGTTGACCTTGGAGGAGGAGAAGCCCAAGGAGGACGACGACGACCACGGGGAGGGAGGGGCCGGCGTGGTGGTGAAGGAGAGCAAGGATGTCGAAAGCGGCTCGCTGCAGTCGGCGCATGACCCGGGGGTGACCTACTCGGGGAAAAAGGGGAAAGGCTACGAGACCCAGGTGTCGGAGACCTGCACGGAGGGGAATCCGGTCCAGCTGATCACCGAGGTCCAAGTGACCCGCTCCTGTGACAGCGACCAGAACGCCACGGTGCCGGTGGTGGAGGCGCTGGAGAAGGCGGGGCATAAGCCCAAGGAAGCGGTGGCGGACACGGCCTATAGCGGTGGGGAGAACGCGGCGGCCCTGGCTGCCAAAGGAGTGAATCTCCTGGCCCCGGCCGCTCCGACGGGCAAGCCGGTGGAGGGGAAGACGTATCCACCCCCTTCCCCCACGTGCCCGAAGGTGGAGAAGGAGGCGGTGGAGTGGCTCAGGCAGCAGGAGGCGTCGCCGGAGTTCAAGGAGCGGTATAAGATTCGCGCGGGGATCGAATCCACGAACGCCGAGCTCAAGGCCAAGCACGGGCTGGGGAGGCTGAGGGTGCGGGGGAAGGCTCGGGTGAAGCTGTCGGTGTACTTCAAGGCGCTCGCGTGCAACGTGAAGCGGGCGCTCAAGTACTGGCTCAGAAGCCAAGCTCCGGCGGAGGGCGCCGCCTGCCGTGGGTAGGCGGCGCGCCCACGCGCGGCTCGCGTGGGAGGGCGCCGCGAAAACGGGAGTCGCCGAGCGACCCGAGCCGAGGACCGGGCGGGCCGTGGAGGCGGGAGACAAACGCAGGTTCATTCGGAGAGGCACCAGGCTCAGGACGCTCTTTCATGCTACGCCCTGAGGGATGGAGCGACAGGGCGAAGCATGGAAGAGTGATGTGGAATCCGGCGCGGCGAGGGCGCTTCGCGCCCGCCGCGCCATCACGAATCGCGAGTTGTTACGGTGGTCTCAATGTTAATCAAGATGCCGTGGTCTTTGTCGGCCGTGATACCCGCCTTCCACTGGCTCCGTGGATGTCAGGTTTCGAAGATGGGGGCTCAGAACTGTCATACAGTGTCCCTAGCTCGGCAACAGTAATACTCAAGCTATGGAAGAAGGCATTTCGGAAAGGGAGCATCACTCTTGGGGGCAATGGTGCCAATACCGACACGTCGGCGATGTATGTCGTGCTGATTGCGAAGGCCGATGGGAAGGAGACATCTGCACGCTCTCTCCCTGCGAACATTCTTGCCGACGCCAAGACATTGGAGCCGCCCCCGCAGATGACCCTCGTCTTGGGAGGCGGAGTCACGATGGAGATGGTCTACATCAAGCCCGGCAGCTTCA
>CAYTXK010000401.1:0-2081 GCA_964441645.1 uncultured Acidobacteriota bacterium | reverse complement strand
GGTTTCGCTGACCACCAGCGGGTCGAGCCCGAAAGCGTTCTTGTAGATGCGCCCGTCCTCGAGGGTCAGAGCCGAGGGCTTGCCATCGGTAATCATGATGATCTGGCGCATGTCTTTGTTCTCGGCGCTGAGCAGCTTGTGGGCCAGCCGCAGCCCCTCGCGGGTGTTGGTGTAATAGGGGCCGACTTGGGCGCGGGCCAACTGGCTGAGTGGGAGCTGTTCGGCCGAGTCGTGAAAGAGGACGAGGTGGAGGGAGTCGCCGGGATACTGGGTGCGGATAAGGTGGGAGAGCGCCAGGGCGACTTTCTTGGCCGGGGTGAAGCGGTCTTCGCCGTAGAGAATCATGCTATGGCTGCAATCGAGCAGCAGCACGGTGGCGCAAGAGCTCTGGTACTCCGATTGATGCACCTGCAGGTCGGGGTAGTCGAGCTCGAGAGGAAAGACGGCGCCGGGGCCGTGGTCGGCGAGTCGCCGCTTGATGCTGCTGGAGAGCGTGGCGGTGATGTCGAGATTCAAGTGGTCGCCGAACTCGTAAGTTTTGGGCGCACCCATGACTTCGACGCCGGTGGAAAGCTCTTTGGTGTCGTGGCGGCCGAAACTGGAGCGCCCCAGAGCGCCGAGCAGTTCCTTAAGCTGCTTGTAGCCGAGGAAGTCGAGGGCTTTGTCGGTGAGCTCAAAGCGGGCCCGCTCCGCGTCCTCATCGTCGCGGCCGAATTCGGGAGCGGGCGGCGGCGGCCGGTCAACGCGGATGTGGCCTTCTTCGGCCATGCGCTCCATCAAGTCTTGCAGAAACTGATTCAGGATTTCGTCGGCCTGTTCGGGATTCTGCTCCATCTGGCGGCGAAGATCGGCGGGCAGCATCTGGTTGGCTTCGAGCGCTTCGAGAATCGCCTGCCGCAGACGCTCGAGAGTGCGCTCGAAGTCCATTTCATAAAAGCCGTAGGGAACTCGGAATCCGCTTTCGAGCAGGAAGTCAGCAAGCTGCGACAACAGCTCATCCATATCCACACCGTCGGCTGGCGAGCCGGTGAAGCGGGAGTAGCGGGTGAAGCGCATGGGCCTTACTGATAGGAGCGGCGGGGACGAGGCGGGAGCTCGCGCGCCGCGGGGTCGGGTCGCGCGGGCTCTTCAGCGTAGAAGCCCCGCTCCTGGTTGCGGCTGATTTTGCGGTGGGCGTGGAGCCCTTCGAGGATGAACTCGCAGGCGGCGGCCAGCAGGCCGGGCTCGTCTTTGGGTTTCAGGCCCAGCGCGGGGGTCGCTTCGAGGAGACCTTGAATCTTGCGAAATTCCTTCAGCAGCGGCTCGGCCGGCAAGTCATCCGGAACGCGCAGAGAGCCGCCCAATTCAAACCACTGCACGACCTGTTGCAGGTTGGTGTTGTCAAAATGCTGCTGAAATACGGCGCCAATCGCTGCGCGCACCAGCTCCTGGGCCACCTGCTCGGCCCCGCGCATTTCGCCCTCGTATTCGAGCTCGAACTTACCGGTGAGCGAAGTCAGGGCGGCGTACACATCGGCGACGCGCGGCACGACGAGTTTCTCGCCGGCGAGCCGGGCCCGGTGCTCGGCGTTGCTGATGACATTCTCCAGGCAGGTGATGGGCATGCGCTGGCTCACGCCGGAGCGCTTGTCGATTTTCTTGTTCTGGCGGGCTTGAAAAGCAATTTCTTCCACGATCTCGGCGATGAAGGGAGGCACGCTCACCTGACCGGCGCCGTCGCGTTGCCACCAGGCTTCCTGGCGGGTGATGCGGACGCCTTCGTCGCGGCTCACGGGGTAATGAGTGCGGATTTCCGAGCCGATGCGGTCTTTGAGGGGGGTGATGATTTTTCCGCGGGCGGTGTAATCCTCGGGATTGGCGGTGAAGACGAGGCAGAGGTCGAGCGGCAGGCGCACGGGGTAGCCTTTGATCTGGATGTCGCCCTCTTGCATGATGTTGAAGAGACCCACCTGGATTTTGGCGGCCAGATCGGGCAATTCGTTGATGGCGAAGATGCCGCGGTGGGCGCGGGGCAAGAGGCCGTAGTGGATGGTCAGCTCGTCGGAGAGCGCCAGACCGCCGCGGGCGGCGCGGATGGGGTC
>CAYTXK010000400.1:0-2091 GCA_964441645.1 uncultured Acidobacteriota bacterium | reverse complement strand
GTCGTAGAGCATGCCGGCGATGAGGAAGAGCACGCCGGTGGAAAGCCCGTGGCCCAGCATCAGGTAAATGGCGCCTTCGATGCCGACGGCGTTGAAGGCCATGATGCCGAGCACCACAAACCCCATGTGGCTCACCGACGAATAGGCGATGAGCTTCTTCATATCGGGCTGCACCAGGGACACCAATGCACCATAGAGAATGCTGATCACCGCCAGCGCCATGATGGGCGGGGCAAAATCCCGCGAGGCGTCGGGGAAGAGCGGCAGGCAGAAACGCAGCAGCCCGTAGGCGCCCATCTTCAGCAGCACCCCCGCCAGGATGACCGAGCCGGCCGTCGGCGCTTCCACGTGCGCGTCGGGCAGCCAGGTGTGGAAAGGGAAGAGCGGAACCTTGATGGCGAAGGCCACGAAGAAGGCCAGAAAGAGCAGATGCTCGCGCGTGAAGATCAGGGAAAGAAAGGGGATTTCGACAGCAGGCGCGGAGAAAACCGCCGGGTTCTCGTAGCGGAATTGGTAGAGAGACCAGAGGTCGAAGGTGCCGGAGACGCGGTAGAGCCAGAGTATCGCCACCAGCATCAGCAGCGAGCCGGCCATGGTGTACAGGATGAACTTGATGGCGGCGTAGAGGCGCCGCTCGTGGCCCCAGACGCCGATGAGGAAGTACATGGGGATGAGCATCACTTCCCAGAAGACGTAGAACAGGATGAGGTCGAGCGCCACGAAGACGCCCAGCATCCCGGTTTCCAGCACCAACAGCACAACAAAGAATTCCTTGACGCGCTCGGTGATCGGCCACGAAGCCAGGACGGCAAAGGGAGTGAGCACTGTGGTGAGCAAGACCAAAACCAGGCTGAGGCCGTCGAGGCCGACAAAGTAATCAATGCGGAGTGAGGGTGTTTGTATCCAGAGCTGGCGATAGGCGAACTGCATGCCCGCTTGGCTGGCGTCGAACCAGGCGAGGAGCAGGAGACTCACAGCAAAGGTTGCCACTGATATTAGGAAAGCAAAACGCCGCATGGCTTCGCGGGCTGAGGCGGGGAAGAGCAAAAGCCCGAGCGCGCCTACCAGCGGCAGGAAAACGATGATGGTCAGCAGGTGTTCGCGCATCGTCTCTCGCTAACGGAACACGAAGTAGGACAGCACACCCAGCGCTCCGACGACGACCCAGGCGGCATAGCTGCGGGTGTTGCCCGATTGCAGCTCGCGCGCCCAGGCGCCGAATTGTTGGGCGCGGGTGGCGGCCCCGTTCACGGCTGCGTCCACAATTCGCACGTCCACCGCTTGCCAGAAGACCCGTTCGGAAAGCCAGTGCAGCGGCCGGACCACCATCGCGTCGTACAGTTCGTCGATGTAGTACTTGTTTAGAAGGAGCTGGTAGGCGCCGCGGAAACTGGCCGCCAACTGCTCGGCGCGCCCCGGACTCACGATGTAGAGCACGACTGCTACTGCGAAGCCGGCCAGCGCCATCGCAATCGCCAGGCCCATCAGGCCCCACTCCAAACTTTCCGGGTGCGCCGCGGCCCCCACAGCGAGAAGCCGGTCGGAGGAGCCGAACACGGGTTCGAGAAAATGCTCAATGGCATTGGGCATCTGCACGTAGTGCCCGAGGAGGGCCGGAATCCCCACCCAGCCGCCCACGACCGAGAGTACAGCCAGCACCCCGAGAGGAACCGTCATGACCCGGGGCGATTCGTGGATGTGGTGGGCCGCCTCGTGGTCGTAACGGCCTTCGCCGTGGAAAGTCACCAGCAGGAGGCGAAACATGTAGAAGGAAGTCATCGTGGCCGCGGCCACGGCCAGCAGCCACCACAGCGGCGCCAGAGGAAGCGTGGGGCTGCTGTAGGTCTTCCACAGAATTTCATCTTTGCTGAAGAAACCGGAGAAGCCCGGCGCGCCGGCAATGGCCAGCGTGCCGGCGAGAAAGGTCCAGTAGGTGGCGGGAATCTTCTTTCGCAAACCTCCCATGCGGCGGATGTCCTGCTCGCCGCTCATGGCGTGGATCACGCTGCCCGCGCCCAGGAAGAGCAGCGCCTTGAAGAACGCGTGCGTGACGAGGTGAAAGATCGCGGCGGCGTAGGCGCCAAGGCCGAC
>CAYTXK010000399.1:0-2103 GCA_964441645.1 uncultured Acidobacteriota bacterium | reverse complement strand
TGGCGGAGGCGAAGCTGGCGTCGCTGGAGGAAGGCGAAGCGGCGCTGGTGACGGCGTCGGGGATGGCGGCGATCTCTTCGACCCTGCTGACGCTGGCGGGGGCGGGGGAGGAAATCATCGCCACGCGGCAACTCTACGGGGGGACGTACCGCTTAATGCGGGACGTGCTGCCGCGGCTGGGGATCAAAATCAACTTCGTGGGGATTGACCTCGAGGGCGTGAAGCAGTTGGTGACGCCGCGGACGCGGGTGCTTTACACCGAGACACCCACCAACCCCACACTGAGCGTGGTGGACCTGCGGCGGGCGGCGGCGATCGCGCACCGGTTCGGACTGGTGAGCGTGGTGGACAACACCTTTGCCACGCCGGTGCTGCAACGGCCGCTGACACTGGGGTTCGACATCGTGGTGCACAGCGCGACAAAATACCTGGGCGGGCACTCGGACATCATCGCCGGCGCGGTGGCGGGGAAGAAGGAGCTGGTGAAGAAAATCCGCAAGACGATGATTGACCTGGGCGGATCGCTCGACCCGGGCGCGGGGTATCTTCTGGTGCGGGGGATGAAAACTCTGGTGGCGCGCGTGGAGCAGCAGTGCCACACGGCGCAGGCGGTGGCGGGCTACCTGAGCAAGCACCCGGCGGTGGCGCGGGTGCACTACCCCGGGCTGCGGGCGCATCCCAACCACCAGTTGGCGCGGCGGCAGATGAGCGGATTCGGGGCGATGATGGCGATCGACCTCAAGGGCGGGCTGGGGGCGGCACGGCGGTTCTGCCAGAGCATCCGTGTGTTTTCGCTGGCGGCGAGCCTGGGGGGGACGGAGTCGCTGGCAGTGCTGCCGATTTATACCTCGCATTGGAACATGTCGCGTAAAGAGCTGGCGGCGGCGGGGGTGACACCCGGGACGGTTCGGTTGTCGATTGGGTTGGAAGATGCGGCGGATTTGGTTGCGGACCTGCAACAGGCATTGAGCTAGTCAGAGATAACCTCAGGGGCTAAAGCCCTCTCTCAATTCCTAGGGTTACAGCCGGGCTGAAGCCCGGCCCCGACAAAGGAAGTAACAGCCGCAGGAAGGCACGCCCTTCAGGGCTTTCTCGCAGCAGCCACGTCCAGTTTGTAACAAAGGGCGGGCCATCCTGCGCTACCTGGTGGAAGAGACGGAAAGCCGGAAGGGAAGAAACCTTCGAGTCTGTCGACCCGGCGGCTAGTGCCGTTCCAACCAAATCCGCTGAAGCTGCTCGTAACAGTTATTGTGTGCCGAGGCAATCTCCCGACATTCACGTCAGGGCTGATCAAGTTGGAACGGTACTAGTCGTTGCCGGCGCCGGCGCCCTGGTCGAGTACGTCGAATCCCCCGCGCGTGACGTCGATGGTGCCGAGCTGGTTCATGCGGAACCAGTCGCGGTTGGTGCGGTTCATGATGGGCTCGGCGGTGACGGTGAACTGGTCGGGCGCGGGGCGGCGGAGGCGGAAGATGTAGCCCTTGTAGAGAAGGACGTCTTCGACGCCGCCGGGGCCCATCTGGCTTTGGCCGACGAGGAGAGGGCCGCCTTTGGTGCTGGTGAGGAGGCGGAAGCTGGGGGCGTAGCTGCCGTTGGTGATGCGGTAGGCTTCCTGGGTGCTGCGCATGGCGTGCATGGATTCTTCGGCGGCGGCGCGCTCGGCGAGCTCCTTGACGCCGCGGGTGCGAGGGATGAGCATGGTGGCGAGGAGCATGATGATGGCCATGACGACCAGTAGCTCGGGGAGGCTGAACCCTTCAGCCTTCGGCCGCAGGGCGAGGCCGTCAGCACGAGAGCGATGACCGGTCGGCCGCGCGGGGGCCTGTGTCGTTGCTGTCATGGCGATTGCGAACGCTCAGTGACGACTGGCCAGCGCGATCTCCGGCGCCCTCTCCAGATGGCCGCGGATGGCGGTGACGAATTCCTCCAGGTCGGCCCGGGGGATGACCTCATCGTTGGCGAGGCGCGAAGCCAGGCGCGTCACGTGGGCGTTCACCCCGAACAGGATATCGCGGTTGCGGTTGGCAATCAATTTCATCTTGGTGTTGATCTGGGAGACGTCGTCCTCGAAGAAGCGGAAGGCTTCGCCCTTTTCCATGCGGA
>CAYTXK010000398.1:0-2111 GCA_964441645.1 uncultured Acidobacteriota bacterium | reverse complement strand
GGGACAACCTGGTGGCCTGCTGCTACCGCTGCAACAACATCAAGGGCGACCGCACCCCGGAAGAGGCCGAGCTGACACTCATCCGCAAGCCGCGCCCCTATAACCTCCACACCAACCGCCACCTGATGCGCCTGCTGGGACGAGCGGAAGAGAAGTGGCGCAAGTACCTCTTTTACTGACCTCGATAGACTTGCGCAGCAGCCACGGAGCGAATCTAAACTAAACGTGGTGCGGAAAACGACAGGCCGACGCCTCGCCCCGTGGGCCCTCGGTCTTTTGTTGCTCGTCGGGCTAGTCGCCGCCGCCAGGGAAAAACAGAAAGTCAGCCTGGAGAAGTTTATCCGGCGATTGCCCGTGCGGGTGGCCGACAAAGACGGCACGGCGGGCGACATGGTGAACTTCGTGCTCGTCGGTTCGCGGGGGGAAGTCGAAAAAGGACTGCAGGCCGCGGGCTGGAAGCAGGTGGATCGAACCCCGGCCGAGGCCATCGTGCGCATTCTGGCCAGCATCCTCGATAAACGCGCTTACACCGAGTTGCCGATGAGCGAGCTGTTTCTCTTCGGGCGCGCGCAAGACTTCGGCTTCGCCCGCGCTGAGCCGGTAGCCGTGGCGGCCGAGCGGCACCACTTCCGCCTGTGGGAAAGCCCCTGGCAGACCAGCGACGGCGACGACATCTGGATCGGAGCCGGCACGCACGATATCGGGTTTGAGGAAGACCAGCGCACCGGCGACATCACACACAAGATTGATCCGGAAGTGGACAAGGAGCGCGGCTTCATCGCCCAGACGCTCGCGCAAGCCGGGCGCGTGGCCGGCGAGGGTTACCTGCGCCTGCCCACGCCCTTGCGTGAAGCCTCCACCGCACACGGCGGCGCCTTCCGCTCCGACGGCCGCGTGCTCGTCGTTGTCTTGCAGTAGTGGTTTTCGTATTGTCGAGCAGCTATAATGTCCGCTCTGAAGCTCGCGTCGGTCTTTGGAGCGGAGGGGTGCCGGAGCGGCTTAACGGAGCTGCCTGCTAAGCAGTTGCACTGGCAAAACCGGTGCCGAGGGTTCGAATCCCTCCCCCTCCGCCACTTCTCGAGGGTTGTCGTGCCTGCGTTCGTCTGCATCCTGCGAGGCCAGAACACACGGCGGCGGCATTACATCGGCTCAACCACTGACTTGCGCCGCCGGCTCGCCTCAGAGCTTTCCCGTGCGCGCGTCGGCGCAGGTCAGCCTGCCTCGCAAGGGTACGAAGCCCTGCGTATTCACCGAGAACGGTACGCCGCTCGCGAAACACGCCTTCCCCTCGATCAGCAGCGGACCGGACGAGACCTCCGCGCCGGCGTCCAGCTGCCAGAGCGTCTTTCCGTTCTGTAGGTCGACGGCCACGAGGGAGGATCGGGAAGCCACATAGGCGACAGCCTCGCCGATCGCGAGCACGCGCCCGGTACTCGCAGACCAGAGTGCTTGGCCCGAAACGGCGTCCAGCGCGTGCAGTTTTCCGTCACGAGAACTCGAGGCCAGCAGCAAGCGCCCCCCTGGAGCGGACCGATCGAAAAGGTACGGAGCCCAGCTCCCTGCCGCGCTCCACGCCGGCTTTCCCGTTTCCGGTTCCAGGCCGTAGATCGCGCAGTCGGTCGCAAAGATCACGCGCCCGCCAGCCAGGACAGGCCGGCTGACGTTGGCATGGCAGCGCTCGGCATTGAAAATCCAGCGCAGTGCGCCCGTCCCCGCATCGATGGCGTGCACGCCCTCCGGGTAGGTGGCGCTGAGGAACACCAGTCCGTTCGCGATGAGCGGCTCGGGAGCGTAGCCACTTTTCGCCTGATACGACCACCTCAGGGCACCCGAACGAGAATCGAGCGCAACGAGTAACAACCTGTTCTGGTTCAACGGGCCGCCTTTCGGGTCCGGGACGCGCGCCGCCACGTAGACGAGGTCGTCGATCGGGACGGGAATAGTGGGGGCGTTACGGCTGGTGTAGCTCACGCTGTAGTAGGGCCCTTCGGGAAACAGTTCGTATGACCAAGCGTTCCGGCCGTCGTGCTCGTATGCCAGCACCTTGTTACCGGCAGCGAAGACCACCCGCCCTGCCGCCAAGGCCGTACCAGTCGCGGAACGCGGCAGAT